>JBDRGJ010000153.1:0-13505 GCA_043817835.1 bacterium | reverse complement strand
GTAAGGCCGGTTTTCTCGAAGACAAAGTGGAATTTTCGGAGGCCTTTTGGCATCTCTCACAATCATACCTAATAGGACGGTTTGTGAGAAGCACGTTTTATTATCGGTAAAAATGTAATTTATAGCCGTTATTCAAGAGTTAGATTATTAGGTAAGAATCTGATTTGACTAATAGCCTAATGGCCTACAGCCTTCAGTTTAAACAGCCTGAGCAGTTATTAATATTAGAAAAGATTGAAAACCAGGCCTGAAAGAAGAGCGAAAAGGCACCAGAATGCCACGTAAAGGAAAGTCGCCTTTGTCCCGATTATTTTCCTTGCCATTGCTATGGTCGGGATGCAGGTCCCTACCGAACCCAGCAGGAAAGTCAGCGCCGGGCCGCGACCGAGTCCGTTTTTCATCAGGGCCAGTGTTATGGGGATTTCCTCTCCCTCGCAGACGTACATCGGCATTCCCGTTATCAGTGAAAGCAGGTAGGCGGCAGGGCCTGACCCGCCGATATATCTGGAGATGGCATTTTCAGGCAAAAGCACGGTCAGAACCGCTGATATCAACATCCCAATCATGAAATATTTGCCCAGACTTTTAGAGACGGACCAAAAATTTGCCAGGAAACCGGCATTTTCCTCCTCTTCTGTATAGCAGCCGTCGGGATAATGTTTTTCCGATGGTGCGGGCGGTGTGATGAAAAACCGGTCTGCGGTGTTTTCAAGACGGGTGAAAAGCATCCCCGCCGCGATTGAGCCTGAAAGAGCGAAGAATATCCTGGCAACGGTGAATTCGGGGCCCAACACAGCCCAGGTCAGCACCGCAGTCTGAGGGCTGAGAATGGGGGCCGACATTATAAAGGCTACTATTGTTCCAAGGGCCGCTCCGCGTCTTTTCATGGATTCTGCCATGGGCATGGTGGCGCAGGCGCAGCCCGGGAGTATAATTCCGGCCAAGGCTGCCAGGCACACGGAGAAAGGGCCTTTTACCGCTTTCTTGAGAACATTCCCGGGCCAGGGGTAGGTCTCAAGCAGCGCGCCGAACGCGGCCCCTATCAGAAAGTAAGGCAGGACTTCCAGGGTGAGTTTCAGGAATTCCAGGAATACCGCGGCAGCCTTTTCCATGTTTTGAGCCTACAAACTACATGCTTTCAGGGACACAGACGCCGATGAGGCCGAGACCCGAGGCAATGACAAGCCGCACTCCTTCACAAAGGCGCAGCCGGAAAGAGCTTCTTTCCGGGTTGGCATCATCAAGTACTTTGCATCTGTCGTAGAAGGGATGGAAAAGCCCGGCAAGTTCCAGCAGGTAATTGGTCAGATGGTGCGGGCTCAGGTCTCTTACGCATGCCTCCAGTGTTTCCTGAAACCACAACAGCTTGACCAGTATGGCCCGCTCTTCCGGTGCAAGTGAAGCCGGCTTTGCGGAAAGACTGCTTTCATGCCCGAATCCCTTTTCCCCGGCATTTTTAAAGATTGAGCAGATTCTGGCATGGACGTACTGCACATAGAAAACAGGATTTTCGCTTGACTGCTTCGTTGCCAGGTCCAGGTCGAAATTGAGGTGCGAGTCCGGGGTGCGCATGGCGAAAAAAAACCGGCAGGCGTCTTTTCCGACTTCTTCCATCAGCTCCTTTAACGAAACAAAATCTCCGGCCCGCTTGGACATTTTTACGGCCTGTCCGCCTTTTATAAGGAAAACCATCTGGTGTATTATAACGGTGAAAGAATCGGCCGGCTGTCCGAGAGCTTCCACCGCGGCTTTCATCCTTGGCACATATCCGTGGTGATCTGCTCCCCATATATCGATTAATCTGGCAAAACCCCGTTCAAATTTATTTAGATGATAGGCGATGTCAGACAGAAAGTAGGTCGGACGGCCGTCTTGTCTGACCAGGACTCTGTCCTTGTCGTCTTTGCCTTCTTTGGATTGTTCGACTGAGCTGCCGAACCAGACAGCCCCGTCTTTTTCGTAAGTTTTGCTCATTGACTTGAGTTTTTTCAGACTATGTCGGATGGAGTCTGACGCCTGCAGTTCAGATTCCTTAAACCACCTGTCAAAGGCGACTCCGAAATCAGTCATATCCGTCTTGTGGTCTTTGAGTATTTCCGTTATCGCGAAATCCGAGAATTCTTTATCTTTCCATTTCAGGCCGGCAGGCAGTTTTTCAGCAAGTTCTATAAGGTATTCTCCCATGTAGCCGTCTTCAGGAGGTTCCGTTGCTTCGTACCTGGCTTTAAGCGATTTACCCAGCAAATCCACCTGCCTGCCCGAGTCATTTATGTAATACTCCGCAGACACATCATAGCCCAGGAACCTCATTATCCTTACCAGACTGTCGCCGAGAGTTGCGCCCCGTCCGCTGGCCATGTGGAGAGGACCGGTAGGATTGGCTGAAACAAATTCCAGAAGTATCTTTCCTTCGGGTTTGGGGGATATTCGGGCGAATTCAGAAGGGTCTGAAATAATGTTGCCCAGGACAGTCAGCAGGGAGCTGTCTGCCAATTTTATGTTAACGAAACCCGGCGGCTGGAAAACGGCAGAAGCGACTCCTTCCAGTTGTGACGCTGTTTCGGCGGTTTTTTCAGCTGTTTCAGCCGGAGATTTTTTGAGTTTTTTTGCGGCAGCCATAGCCCACGGCACGGAGATGTCGGCATTGAAACGGGGCGGAGGCGGCAGAAAAACAGGGGCGGGCAAATCTGCTTCAGGCAGCTGGAATTTTTTTTGCAGTTCCCGCGCAAGGGATTCCCGGAGTGCATGCAATTTCATTGCGGGCTATTTGGACCTGATGCTTTTTCGTTTTATGCGGGGGCGGGCTTTTTTTGCCGGCGGCTTGCGGCGGACCGGAACCTTTTTGGCGGTTCCGGATTTTGCAGATTTCCCCTCCCATTTTACTTTCGGCGCCCAGTGGTAAAGCCTGTCCAGCGCATAGAATGATCGGAATGATGTTTCGAAAACATGCACCATAAGCCCGCCGTAGTCCAGGGCGGTCCAGGTCTTACTGTCAGCCCCGTCCCTGTGGAGGGGGTGCCTGCCGAACTGTGTTTTGATCAGCCTTTCGGTTTCATCGCAGACGGCCGCCATCTGTGGTGGCGAGTCAACACTGGAAATGACCATGAAATCCGCCAGCCCTGATCTGCCTGATATGTCGTAGACGGTTATCTCACCGGCTTTTTTCGAATCCGCGGCTTTTGCCGCAAGAAGAGCCGCTTTTTTTGAAATATTTTTTGTCATTGGCATTATTTTTTGCCTATGCCTTCCATATTTTACATTTTTGCTCTACCCTCCCCGCCACACTTCTCCGGCGGGTCCCTGCCCGACGGAGGGCAGGCGGGCGCCAACGCTGTAGTGGCGGATACCCCTATGCTGAGCGCAGTTTCTGCTCTTTAAGCCGTTCCATCAGTGTGGTTTCAGTCTGATGTTCTATGTTTTCCAGAACCGATACGGTCAGACAGGCCAGAGTGGTGAAAGCGACCGTCATGTTGTTTCTTTCTCCTGCGTCCAGTCTGCCGGGTCCGGAAAATATCACGTAACCCCTCGGGCAGTCCTTTCCGGGCAGTACCATTCGGTAAACGGAGTCGTTGAGCCACGCGCTCCGGCTGTCCTGCGGAAGCATCTCCGGAGCCGGCAGGGCTGATGCGCCGGGTCCGACGGATGCCGTGAGAACATACTCGCCGTTGAACTGGTTGTAGAAGTATGCGCCGACTTTCCATGCGCCTTCCAGATGGGGCATGACTTCGTCCAGCAGGCGCGCCAGAAATGCCTCGCCCGAAGCGTGGTGTTCCATGGCCAGCCGGCTCAGGTCGAAAAGCATGGTCAGTTCGCTGGATGTGCGGCGCAGGCGGAGGGAAATGGTCCTGACCATTTCCACAAAAAAGCTGACAGCTGCCACCGGCTGCTTTTCTATCCATCCGAAAAGCTTGGATTTTTCCAGCTCCAGCAGGGAAACATCGGTCTGTGCGAAGGCTCTGGCAAAGCGCACCTGATCCTCCACCAGGGCCATTTCGCCGAAGAAATCCCCCTCGGCGAAAATGGCCAGTTGTTTGAATGTTTTTCCTTCCGGGTCCAGTTTTTTCTCTATCCGAACCTCGCCGGCTGTTACCAGAAAGAGGCTGTTGCCGCGGCTTCCCTCATCGAATATTATCCCGTTTTTCGTATGAGAAACCGGCGACAGGACTTCAGCCAGCTCCTTCAGTTTATCCTCGGGGAAGGCCCTGAATATTGCCAGTGACTTAAGACAGCCCATAGCTTTATTTTGGTCCATAAAAATCTCCGATTCCGGTATTCCCGGATAAATACCCAGGTTGTTTAGACTGCAAGCTGGTATGCTGGTAAGCTGGTATGCTTTTCAGCGCCTACAAGCTTACTCGCCTACTAGCCAAATAGACTAACTGCCTATAGCCTATCCCTGCCCGACAGCCGGCACCCGCCTGACATCGGTCGGGCAGGGGCGGGCACCTGAGTAGTTAGCTATCCGTTGCAAAGCTGTCTGAAGGAATCAGCATTGTGCGTCTTGGCTACCGCCTCGTCGTAGGTGACCAATCCCTGCTTGACAAGAGTGGCCAGCGCCCTGTCCATGGGAATCATGCCGAATTTCGCTCCGGTGTCTATGGCGTTGTAAATCATGTGGCTTTTTCCTTCCCGTATCAGGTTTGAAATGGCCGGGGTCATTATCATAAGTTCCCGGGCAGCCACTCTTCCTTTGCCGTCCTTTCTGGGAAGAAGGATCTGTGAGATGACCGCCTGCAGTGATGTGGCCAGTTGGACCTTTACCTGTGTCTGCTGGTGGGGAGGGAATACGTCTATAATCCTATCCACCGTGGACGGAGCATCCTGGGTATGCAGAGTTCCGAAGCACAGGTGGCCGGTCTCGGCTGCCGTTATGGCCAGCTGGATGGTCTCCAAATCGCGCATTTCGCCGACCAGTATCACGTCAGGGTCCTGGCGCAGAGCGGATCTGAGCGCGTTGGAGAAGGATTTTGTCTGCTGACCCACTTCCCTCTGCCTGAAAATGCATTTTTTGCTTTCGTAGGTGAATTCTATAGGGTCTTCTATCGTCAAAACGTGTCCGGTATCCTTCTGGTTTATGAGATCCAGTATGCAGGCCAGTGTCGTGGATTTCCCGGAGCCTGTCGGGCCTGTCACCAGCACCATGCCGCGCGGCAGTCCGGACAGGGCGGTCATCCCCGGGGTCAGCGCCAGCTGCTCCGGTGTCGGTATCTTGGAAGTGATTACGCGCATTACGGCTTCCACCCCGTTTCTCTGGAGAAGCACATTCAGGCGGAAACGGGCCAGGTCTGTTATGGCGAAAGAGCAGTCCAACTCCCAGTTAGCTTCGAATTTGGCCCGCTGTTCGTCGTAAATGGTGGAATAGATGAGAGATTTGGACTGCTCAGCGTTCAGTACGGGAAAGCCGGGGATCGGGGTTATCTTCCCGTTCAGGCGCATCATGGGCGGCTTACCTATGACGATGTGTATGTCGCTGGCTCCGGCGGATACTGCTGTTTTCAGTATTTCCACAAGATCAATCATGGTATTCTCCCGTTAAAATAAAAGTGCAAGACGCGATTTTTATAACACATATCACGCCAAAACGGCACGATAATGTTAGCATTTTGAACACGCCTGTCACTCTGCGGGCAGGGAAAAATCCCGTCCAACTATAACAGTAACGTCCGTGAGTCTGGACCTGTCCGGTTCGGAACGTATTTCCGTCGAATCCAGCCCCAGCAGGGAACGCACCCGCTCGGAAGCGGCTATTTTGCCGGAGCGGTCAACTATGGCGGTTCTGCCCTCGGCGGATGAATGGTTGCCGAAGCTCACAACGTCCACGGTGTTCCCGCTTTTTCTGCGCAGGAACCTTGTGACTTTCAGCGCTACCCCGGGCCTGTTTGTGGCGTTGAGGACTTCGACGGTTATAATTGCATTGTCAGCAGACGGCGGGGATTCGCCGGGTCCTTCTTTCGCGCGTTTAGAGATGATTCCCAGATTCTCCTGAGCCGCAGTCGGCTCTGTCATCCTCTTAACCGAGGGTGCGGTCAGCCTGCCCTGGCTGCGTCCCGCATCCGTCTGCCTGCGTGCCGCAGTCGCGGCCAAGGCGGGCAAGCCCGGCCAGGGTGACCGGGCTTTGCGCAGGATGCTGCCGGTTGTGCGCAGCGAACCGCCCTTGCCGGGAACCGTGGTTATCCTGAAATCCGCAACGTTCAGACCGGAAAGCTCGAAAGAAAGCAGGAGGGCATCGTGCAGCGTGATGTTTGTAAGTTTCCTGGCATAGAGGATGCGCATAAAAGCCGCGAAGGACGCCAGACGGGATGGCTCGCTTCTCCATACGTTCAGCCACCGTCTCGCCTTCTCCCAGCGGGAGAAGGCATTATCCCCTGAACAGAGCAGGGAGGACGGAGGAACGATATAAAGCATATTTTCGGTTGTGAAGGAAGAAACCGGGATAAAAAATGATCTTATTGTACGGGCCTTCTGCTGGTTTGAGCCGGAAAGCTTAATAGAAGCTGCCGGCATGTTGATTATATCCACTGTACGGGAATAGGGGTGGTAGCTGATAAGGGAAGCCGGCTCGGAAAGCACCGCAATATAGATAGTCTTTCCCGCTGTAAGGGAACGCGAAACCTGGGAAAAAAGATGGAGCATGCAGGCAACAGCAACGGCAAGCAGGCCGAATGCAAGAAACATCCGTCCGGGAACTACTGAGCTTTGCATAAGTAATGCATATACTGGAGGTTCAGCTTTGAGACGTCCCGTTCTTTCCTTGAAGGCATTGACGAACGGGACGTCCCGAACCTACCCGACTTTGGAAAGTTCGGGACGTATGCTAGGCGCGACGAACGAGCATACCGGGGGTCTGTGAGTGAGGAGCAACGAAGCAGACGGCCAAAGATGAGCCTCCCCCGCACCAACGGTGCGGGGGCTGGCCGCTTTCGGGCTGCCTGCCCGACAACTGACAGGCGGGCAACCGCGTCACGCGTTCGCTCACGTAGCGCTGCTACGCCGCGCTCCGCGTTCCTTGCCAGCCCGCAAAACAATTCCTGACGCGGGCGCGGTACCGGGCCCCTGCCGGGGCCAGGTGTTTCGCTCCAAAATCGGCCAGCCAATGTATGCATTACTTATGCAAAGCTCAGTATCTTTGGTTGAGAGTGTTCCATAATTCCACGCCGGAAGGATGTATCCATTTTTCCGTGGCCAGCACCCAGTTTAATTTCGCCTGCGCTGCCATGAGCACGGCTTTGTCCAGATCGGAAAAGGCGGCATTTCTTATTTTCAGGGCCCCTTTAAATTTCCTGTCTTCCGCGGCGATATCCGCCACGTAGATTATCTTGTCGAGCAGGGACATTTTCCCGGAGCCCAGGGTGTGGAGCCGTATGGCGCTGAGAATGGCAGGGCTTTTAACTCCGAATATTCTTCTGGCAATGTCGGCGCTCACGTGGGAATGAAGCAGGCCGGGCTGGTTTTTTATTATGCCGGCCATCCGGGCAACCTGCAGGCGCCTTTTTCCGGCGTAGCCGGCCAGCCTGTGATCAGGCAGGCTGCGCCCCGCATCATGAAGAAGGGCGGCCACTGCCGCAAAGCCCGGGTCGGCCCCGTGGCAGGCGGCCAGCCGCTGGGAAAGCCCGGTCACCGACAGAGTGTGCCTGAAGCGTCCGGGAGGCAGGTTTTTTTTGAGCCAGGCCCGCATTACGGTTCCGTAAAGGCCGCGGAAAGCTATATAACGGCTGACAGAAGCCGGTACGGAATCCGGCATTTTTCCGTCCGAGTAAATCTGCTCGCGGAGTTGTGAAGAGGAAACTGCAGGGAACCGGCCCGGGAGAAGTTCGAAGCGGAAGCGGCAATTCTGCTGTCGCCGCAGGGTGGTGCCCGGCCTTTTTCCCACCACAAGAGTGCAGGAAGACCTGATTTCCCCGCAGCGCTTCCATGACCGGAACCCGCAGAGGCAATCGCTGCCCAGCAGAAGGAAAAAAACGGCTTCGGGGTGTTTCTTTCTGAAATAGCGCAGCGCCTGCCAGGTGTATGTGGTGCATTCCCTGAGCATTTCAAAGGGGTGTATCCGGATGCGCGTGCACAGAGATGCGGGAAAAGCTTCGGCCACCGCAAGCTGTATCATGCGGGCCCTTTCCCGGAAAGAGGTGAGAGGGAGTTCCTTGAAGGGGGAGCGGTATGCGGGAAGGAGATATACCCTGTCCGGGTTTATCCTGTCAATCGCGCCCTGCAGAAGTTTAAGGTGACCTTTATGCGGAGGGTCGAAACTTCCTCCGTAAATGAGAATTTTTTCAGCAGGCATGGACCCATGCAACTATAAAAAATATGCCTCCTGTTGGCAAGTCTGTCGAAGGAACAGATTTTATTCTACAGCCTATCCCTGCCGGATAGCCGGCAGACAGGCACCTGAGCAGTTAGAAAGTGTGACCAAATAACCATTGACACAAACCATTGCATGGGCTAGATTATATAGTACGTATACAGCCTTATAGGTTACTATGTAGTATCAATAAATTAAATATTAGAATAATTATAAATATACTTTAGGACTAGCTTAAATGGGGGTTCCAGAATGACCTGTAAAATGCTGGCGGGGGTCATGCTTTACCTTTTTCGTCCGCTTTTAATCCTGTCCTTTCTCTTTTGCGGGACTGGAGTCCTTTCCAGGGCTGCCCAGATTACCGACGTTTCGGGAAAAGCCGAGATCCGGCGCAGCGGCAAAGACGGGTGGCGCAGGATAGACGGGCCCGGAGCAATATGGCCGGGGGATTCCCTCAAAACCGGCTGGCGGGGAAAGGTACGGATGTATCTGGATGACGGCTCAAGGGTTGAACTGGGGCCGTCTTCTTCTTTCAGCATCGACGCCGACGGGGGGGGCAAAACCGATACCGTCATGAAGCTCGCAGTGGGATGGATGAAAGCCTGGGTGCGGAAACTTGCCAAAAGGAAATTCGATGTCCGTACTCCCACTGCCGTATGCTCAGTCCGCGGGACCGAGTTCGCGGTGGGGGTTGAGGGAGGAAAAACGTCCATAGACCTTTTGAGCGGGCTTCTGGCCGTGGCGGACAACAAAGGCAACGAGACCCTGTTGAAGGATGGCCAGCATGTGAGCGTGGACGAAGCAGGCATAGGACAGGTCCAGTCTCTGGAAAGCGCCAGGGCCACGCAGAAGGAAGAATCGCATGCGCAGCTTAAGAACGAGGTTTCGCTGAATATGACCAAGGAGCAGGTAATGGCGGCTGCCTCCGAGGAAATGAAGCTCTCCGAATACCAGCAGGGCAAAAGCATGATAGACGTCTTCGGCAAAAGGGTGCGTCTCGAACAGTATATAATGCGTCCCGCCGCAGACCAGTTCAAGCTGGTGGTCCTGAACGACCGTCTGGACAGGTTTGACTATTTCTTTTACAAGGGGACTTTTAATACCGCCCTGCCGACCGACCTGAGCGTTGCTTTGGGCCAGCTTGGGGGATGTGCGGGCGCGGCCTGCGATTATTTTCTGACAGGCTACGAGACAGGGCGTTCCAACCTTACCGACACTGTGCAGGAACTTGCTTCCGACGGGCACTTGGTTGACATCAATAATAATGCTGTTACAAATGATGACATAACTTCGTATTTTGATTCCTCGCTTAATAAGTACATAAGTGTTACAGGGTCGTACTGGAAGACTCTCTTTGACAACTATTCCATAAAGTATAACGGGATTGCATTCAATACATGGGAACCGAATATAGGCGTAACACCGTATGATGGCAACATCGGAACGGGGATACAGGCATATTTCAATAATGATGGCACCGAACTGGATGCCCTGCATAAATATATAGGAGATGACGGAACTCTAGGCACGACCATACCAGGACAAAATTCGGACAGAAATCCGGACGGCGATGTCCTGCATGACAAGATAAAGCTGACTTACGGCTCGGGCGACTACTGGGAGCAGTATGACAACTATATCGTAAACGACGAGGGAGAGGTGGCCGTGATTTCCGATTTCGCCGGGGACCGCACGGGAACTTCCTACAAGGAAACCCTGCTGAAGTGGAACTTCGAGCAGGCGGTGACATGCAGTCTTTTCGGCGGGCGGAAGATAGACCTTGTTATAGAGCCCAAGACTCTGATTCAATCGGGACTTATAAGATAAGTGTTCAGTGGTAAGCGATAAGCGGTAAGTGAAAATCTTGACATGATAAAGGGATTCCAGGAACTTAAGGTCTGGCAAAAAGCACATGTTTTAGTATTGGATGTTTATCATGTTACATGCAACTATCCACAGGAAGAACGATATGCGCTGGTAACCCAGATGAGACGTTCGGCTGTATCCGTTCCGGCAAACATAGCAGAGGGTAGCAGACGCCGCAGCACAGCGGAGTTTGTGCAGTTCGTTTCAATATCACAGGGTTCCCTTGAGGAACTTAAGTATTATTTCCTGCTCAGTCGGGATCTGGGGTATATAAGCCATGATAAATGCCGTCAGGTATTGACAGATACGGAGGAGGTCGGGGCAATGTTAAATGGTTTGGCCAAATCTTTAGAGAGGCGGAAACAATCAGTCGCTGTTTTGAGAATGTTTTTATTCGGGACCCTGTTACTTACCGCTTACCGCTTACCGCTTACCGCTGCTGAAGTTACTCCTTATTTCAACGCTTCCCTGCTCGGAGGGCAGTATTTTTTCGGCGATAACGAAGGAGCCCTTTCCGGCAACGCCTCGGTTCTCACATCCGCGGCACTGAAATTCTCGCCGGCTTTCACGCTGGTGCCGTTGTACAGCGGCAGATATCAGGGGACCAAGCAGGTGGCTGACATGGCCGGAGGCGGAACCCTTTTTCAGGCGCTCATGAATCACAGGGTCGCCCTTAAAGGAATCTATTCGTTTACTCCTTCTTTCAGGATAAAACCGGAGGCGGGGTTCAAACATGAGTTTCTCCGGGAAACCAGGGATGAAAAATGGGGCAAGGGCCTTTTTGATTATCAGAGACCCGGTTTTTCTATCGAGACTGAATACACCTACAGGGACCCTTTCACTGTCAGGGCCGGCTATGATATTTACAAAATAAGCTTCCTTAACTATACTTCGCTGGAATCGCAGATAGGAGAGACGGAAGGAAGTCTTGCCAGGGAACTGGCCGGGGCCAGGGTTCTGGACTCTTTAACCCACAACGTGTATGTGGCCGGCAGCAGAGAAATGCCCTGGCGATCGCTGGGAGAGGCGTACTTCAGCTTCACAATGCGCGGCTACGGCGAGCAGAGAGTTGTGAATGAGACCGGACAGTTTGATTCCGATGCCAGAAAAGACGCTGTAATGGCCGGCAATTTAAGCTGGAGATTCCCAAGAAGACTCAAAAGCGACGGCAAAATCATACCCGGCCTGACATTGACCTATGTCAGAAGCGATTCCAATCAGAACAGTTACGACGCCCAGCGCACGAAATTCATAGGAAACTATTACGATTACGACAGGCTCGGGGCCGGGCTGAATGCTTCCCTGCAGATTCCGCTTGAGGGGGAGAAAAGGTTCTGGGACGTCCGGCTGGGCCTGGGCTATACCCGCGTGAACTACACGGGCAGGCCGGTGCAGGACTCCGCAGGACTTTACATGTCCGATAAAATTTATCTGAACGAACTGACTGCCGGAGGCTCGGTGTCTTATCCGGTAGTGCGGAATTTCCGCTGGACCGCCTCGCTGCAGTACGGCAAGCAGTCATCCAACATGAGGTATGAGAAGCTTTTCAGGTACAACTTTAATATTTTCACGTACCTGATGGGATTTGCGTATGAGTATTAAAAAGTTAAGCGAGAGGAGTAAGGAGCGGGGGGTAATGGACAGGACCAGCTCTCTTAACTCTACACTCTGAACTGCAATGATGCTTGATTATATCGGGATTTTTTCAGCGTTGAACAGAAAGAAAATTTCCTATATCGTGGTGGGAGGAATGGCCGTAAATCTGCATGGAATTCCCAGGATGACTTACGATGTGGATTTGCTCGTTGATTTACAGGATGAGAATTTGAGGAGATTTTTGAAGCTGGCGGAAGAATGGGGATTTAAGCCGAAAGTCCCTGTGGGCATCATGGAATTTGCGGAAAAAGAAAAACGGGAAGAGTGGATTAAAAACAAACACATGAAGGCGTTTTGTCTTGTGAATCCGGATTGGGCAATTTCTGAAATTGACGTGATAGTTGATTGTCCCGTGGATTATGAAAAAGCGTCAAAAAACATCAAACATATCGTTCTTAAAAATATTTCCATTCCGGTTATTTCAATCGATGATTTGATTAAAATGAAGAAAAATACCGGCAGAAAGCAGGATGAGGCGGACATAAAATATTTGGGTGAAGTTAAAAAATGACTGAAACATTAATGCCCCTCTCCCCATCCTCTCCCTTGATGGGAGAGGGGAGGGTGGACAGAAAAGTTCAGAAGTTCAGATGGGGACGTTTTCGGGCTAACTGTCGGATGAGAGGGAGTGGTTCGGGCGTGGAAAGCGAATGCCATGAAAGAAGATAGAAATTGCGGATTTGACTATTGTTTAAGCAGTGAAACCTTGTCCGGGTATAAAAACAAGCCCGTTGAACTGCGCCTTGACTGGCTGTACGCAGGGAATGTCCTGAAAAAGGCATATCCCCTGAAGATTAAAAGGCTGCACGATGAGTTCAGAACGCATTTCAAAAGGTAACAGGTGCCTTTTGAAAATATTCGCATGAATTTTGCAAATAAAGGGTGGGATTATGAGACACGATATAAAAAGCATTTTGAGGAAAATATTCCACTCAATTTCTTTGTTGGGATGCGGCGCAAATAATTGTGTTGTGTCCCCGCGGTTATGACTCAAAAGCAAAAAACAGATATATATGAGGAAATAAAACGGCGTTTGATTACGGCGCTGAATCCCGACGCCATATATGTTTTTGGCTCTTTTGCTCGCAATACGGAAACAGCGAACAGCGATATTGATGTGCTTATTGAAAAGGAAACAGCGCTTAGATTTCAAAAAAGAACCAGTGAGGCGAGGAAATTATTGAAAGGACTGCCTTTTCCGTTTGATGTTTTGGTTTATACGCCGCAAGAAATAAGAGGAAAGTTAAACGACAAGTATTCGGCGGTTTATCAGGCGATGTCAGCGGGGGTCAAGATTTATGAAAAACACACTTGAGATTCTCCTTAAAAAAGCGGAGGAGGATAAAAAGACAGTGGATACGCTTCTTGCAGCAAAAGATTCCCCGGAGGGCGTTATTGTTTTTCATGTCCAGCAGATGGCGGAGAAACTTCTTAAAGCCTTTCTCATCTTCCGAAAAACGGAATACAAACCCACCCATGACCTGGTGTTCCTGCTGGAAAAAGCCGAGGCTTTGGAGGCGTCATTTTCCGAATTTTCCGGTTTGGCCGACGACCTTGCCCTGGAGGGGAAAGGGGTCAGGTCTTGACTTTTGACCTTTACGCGGTTGCGGGGAAGGTAAATATTCGGTAAACCCGTGTGTCCCCGCAATTCGTAGGACGGAAGAAGTGGGACGTTGTTGACTAGTTG
>JBDRGJ010000152.1:0-2445 GCA_043817835.1 bacterium | reverse complement strand
CCCTGAAGACAGGGAGCATTTTCCGCTGGTGCGCCGTGTGCGCCTGCCATTTTTCCGGGCACAGCCGGCTTATGGAAAACTGCGCCCGCCTGGGCGAAGAAGCCGGCATATGCTTTCAGATAATAGACGATGTTCTTGATTTCGACGAGACCAACCCTGAAACCGGCAAGGACGCTCTGAAAGACATAACCGATGGATGCTTCACCCTGCCGGTGCTTACGGCTCTTGCCGATGGGAATTGTTCCGCGGTCCTGGAGGAAAAACTAGCCGTTCTTAAATCCTCCGTCTGGCCGGACATGACGGCGGCAGAAGAGATATCCGGACTGGTGCGGGAGGGCGGCTTCCTTGAAAAAGCACGCCATGAAGCCTATGCCCGGCTGAAAAATCTGACTCCATTTATAAATGCCCTGCCACTAAACGAATCCGCGGCGGATCTCAAGAACTACCTGTGGGAACTTCTGGAAAGAACTTACTGAACTACGCGGCCCCGAGCGCCATGCGCCTGCCTGCCGACGGGCAGTGGGCAGGGCTTTGTCTCCCTTTTTTAATCCATGGACCGAAGCGCGGGGCTATTCTATTTTACCGCCCGGTGAATTGCCGCCGCGCCAAAAAACAGTCTTTTCACCATCACCTTCTTAAATCCGGCTGCCACCAGCAAATTGTCAAGCTCCTCCGCTGTATAGAACCGCCTTGCGGATTCTGAAAGATACTTATATGCCGGACGGTTCCCGGAAATCCAGCAACCTGCCCAGAAGACAACCCAGCGCACATAGGCATGTGAAATCATCCTGATAAAGCGATTGGGGGGTTGGCTGGACTCAACAATCACAAACTCGCCGCCCGGTTTCAGCACCCTCGCTATTTCAGCAAAATAACGCCGGGTGAGCGGATTCTTGTAGGTTAAATTGCGGAAGGCAAAAGCAATCCCGATGCAGTCAAAAAAACCGCCCGGGAACGGCAAGTCGGCTGCATCGCCATGAATAAAGCTGATGCCGGCCTTTAAAAAATAGCGCTGAGCCTTCTGCTTTGCCAGTTCCAGCATCGGCCGGCTGTAATCCAGTCCAAAAACCTGTGTCGCCGGTTCCGCGAGACGCGCCATCCAGATTGCCAGATCGCCTGTGCCGCAGCAAAGGTCCATCACTTTCTGAGGTTTGCGTTCCAGACAAATGCGCGCCGTCTTCCTGCGCCACCGCTCATCAAGCCCCCAGGTAAAAATGCGATTGACGAGGTCGTAGTGCGGCGGGATGGACGCAAAGAAAGCATGCAGCGGCCGCTTCCCGGATGACTTCTGTTCTTCTGCCAATTCTAAAAAACCCCGGCCAGAATAAACCCGGTGCCGATCAGCAACTGCGTGAGGAGCACTACGAAGACATTATTCGCCATTGCCGGCACCAGCTTGTTCATATCGTTAAATTTGAAAGAGCCGTTAATCGCCTTGGCCCCGAGCGGAAAAGTAAGGAGACCAAGAAGAGTGAATGCCGGCATATCGCCCATGATAACCGCCCCGATTATCCACAGGTACATGAACACGGTCAATGATGAAAACACGATTGCAGACTTTTTTCTGCCGAAGACTATGGGCAAAGTATGCCGTTTAACGGTCTTGTCGGCATCGACATCCGGGAACTCATTAAGCAGGAGAAGGTTATGGACGAGAATGCCTGATGGTATGGCGGCAATAAGGGCGGTAATGGTGTATTCCCCCGTCTGCACAAAGTACAAACCCAGGATAGGCAGAGTCCCCAGTCCCAGACCCGCCGACCACTCCGGGTAACCCATCTTGAGTATGATCGGCGTATAGATGACAATGATTATGCCGGCAACGAGCAGGAGAGGCAGCAGGAGCCAGCCCGCCGCCATGACAAAAAAAACGCCGATAGATAAGGCAACCGCCAGGGCCCCGATTGCCAGCCGCAGCGCCTGTTTTTCTGTGATAAGTCCATCGATCAACGCTTTACTTCCTCCGCTGAACGGTGTGCGGGGGGTTTTATAATCCAGTTTGCTGCGGAAATCAAAGTAATCGTTGAACACGTTGACGCTGATATGGGCAAGGACCAGCCCGATGCCGGCAAGGAAGGCATAGGCGAGGTTAAAATCACTGCCATACTTCCGGTGCTCGTACCAGGCAAGACTGCCGCCGAGGAAACTGAGAACCACGGCCAGCAGGAGAAAATTCGCGCGGACTGCAACCATGAGACTTTTGAGTTTCACTGTTTGCCTCCCGTATACGGATTAAGCCACGGTACTTTTGGAACGGCGGCATCACAGGGCCGAACAGTATTATAGCATAGCCGTTTTTGAGTTCTGTGAATAAGTTCCACTCTAACGCCGACAGATGATGGCGAAGAGTTTATTCCTGGCCTCCCGCATCAAGCGCGCATAGTCATAGTCGCTTTTGCGCATCGCAGTGGCTTTAAGGCTTTCCGCCGTCACGCCAGGCTTGAG
>JBDRGJ010000151.1:0-3625 GCA_043817835.1 bacterium | reverse complement strand
TTAGTATTTGCTCCATAAACCTCCTGGCTATACGCCTTGATAGGGAGGTTTTACCATTTAACCATGACATTTCTACTTTTCTGGATCATGACACTTTAACTTTTTCGCGACAAAGACAATTCTATTTCTTGACAACCCTCGGCTGAAAGTGTTAAATTTCGCTTCGGGGCAAAGAAATGGCAAAAAAAATATTAGTGGTCGACGATGAGTCGGAAATCGCGTCGCTTGTCCAGTACGGGCTGGAAACCGCCGGCTACGAGGTTTCCACCTGCGAAAACGGCAGACAGGTCATTGAAATGCTTGAGAAAGTCAGGCCGGACCTTCTCATCCTTGACGTTATGCTGCCTGGCGTGGACGGTTTCTCGCTCCAGACCAAAATCTCCCAGGACAAAGCCTTCAAAAACCTGCCCGTGATAATACTTTCTGCCCTTGAGCCCTCAAGGACACTTTTTCAGAAATTTTCCCAGGTAGTGGCCTTTCTCACCAAGCCTTTTAACAAGGATGAACTTCTTGCCGTCGTAAACAAAACACTGGACAATAAATAGTCGCCAGGTCACAGGCTTCCAGTCACCCT
The DNA here is from genome assembly GCA_043817835.1 of bacterium. GTDB lineage: Bacteria > Elusimicrobiota > Elusimicrobia > Elusimicrobiales > CAZFMJ01 > JBDRGJ01. The sequence goes on along the minus strand of JBDRGJ010000151.1, from coordinate 3,051 downwards.
GGCCGGGCAGGCAAGAGAGTTAAGTGAGCTTCTTCATTTGCTTGTGACTTGGTGTCGTGGTGTCGTGGTGTCGTGGAAACCTTCAGGTTAATAGGGGGTGGAATTCCGGCCTTACCTCCGCAATGACGTCACTGTTATACGGGCAGACCTCCTGACAGATATCACAACCGTATATTTTTCCTTCCATCCGCTTAATAATTTCCGGGGGGATGTCTCCTTTGTGCTGCGTGGTCCAGTAGGAAAGACAGAGATTAGGGTCCAAAACACCGGGTTCCCTGAGGGCGCCGGTAGGACATGCCCGCAGGCACAGGTCGCAGGTTCCGCACCGGTTTTCCGCAGGCGGGTCCGGGTCCATTTTTCCGGACAATGCCATGCCCCCGATAAAGAACCATGAACCCCGCTTTTCGGAAATGAGCAGGGTGTTTTTTCCCTGCCAGCCGAGTCCGGCCGCCCGGGCGAAAGGTTTTTCCATCACCGGGGAAGTGTCAACGAAAATTTTGCCGGAAATTCCCGGGCAAAAGCCTGATGCTTTTTTAAGAATTTCTCTGAGCACATCGCGTATGGTTTCGTGATAATCCTCCGAGAGTGCGTATCTGGCTATGGCAGAGCCGTATTCCGGCGTAATTTTACGGTTAAACCTGCGTCTTTCGCCTTTCAGGAATTCAGCGATTTGTCCCGGGGCAGGCTGGAAATCCGCCGGTTTCATGGAACTGTTCCAGTATTGGAAGGCACAAACCAGGACGGATTCGGCCGGAGGAAACCATTTCCTTATGTCTGCTCTTTTTTCGGATTCCCGTGAGAGATAGGAGAGGCCCGGGGGAAGGCCGCAATCCGGGACCCGTGAAAGCCCGGGAAAAATCCCGGAAAGCCCGGCGTCTGTTATTGCGCAGGAAGCCGCCCCGGCTTTTAAAGCCAGCGCCTTCAGAAACTCCTTGAGACCGCCCCTGTTTCCCATGCGGAATAAGTCTTCCAGAAAGTTTTAAAAAAAGCCTGAAGGAAGAGTCCTGCAGGCGCAGGTTTGCGGGTGATTGCCCGTATGCCGGCGGCGGTGGCCAGTTCTTTGGGAAGAGTGTTCTCAAGATTGATTCCCATGCCAAGAAGCATCCAGTCCGGCACATCCTGGGCTGAGGATGACTCGGTAAGGATGCCTGAAACCTTGAGATACTTTCTTTTTACCGGATGCCAGGCCATGACATCGTTGGGCGGCTTTATGGAGGTTTTTACTCCATAAAGCCTGCTGAGAGTTTCGGACACTGTTTTTGCGGCGACAAGGCTGAACTCTTTCAGCAGGCGGGCATGAACGCGTGGCCTTAAAATCAGGGTCATATAGACTCCGCCGGGTCCGGAATCCCAGCTTCTTCCAAGCCGGCCTTTCCCTTTGGTCTGCGAGGCTGAAACCACAAGGGTTCCCTCATCTTCGCCTTCTATGGCCAGTTCTCTTGCGATATCCTGGGTGCTTTCGGCAGAGGTCAAAGAAATCAGGTTTTTCACTCCGTAAAGGGGGCCGATTCCTTCACAATCCCGGTGAATTGTCATCCCCGTTTCTTTTGTTGTCATAAGCATTGCTCTTTACTCCTCACGCCTCACCTCGAATGATATGTCCAGCGCTTTTGCTGAATGGGTCAGCCGGCCGACTGAAATCCTGTCAGGGCCGAGTTTCGCCATTTTCCCGACCGTGTCCAGGTTTACCCCGCCCGATATTTCGATTTCAGGTTTTTTTCCGGCTTTTCTTATCATGGCTATTGCTTCTTTGAGCAAGGGAGCCGGCATGTTATCAAGAAGTATTATGTCCACGCCGCAATTAACGGCAAGCGCAACCTGCTCCGGATTCTGCGCCTCCATCTCGATTATCATTTTTGGATGTTTTAGACGTATTGCAGTTATCCGTTTTTTTAATTCTTCCCTAAGCGTTAATCGCTCCCGCCACACCTCTCTGGCGGGTCCCTGCCCGATGGCCGGCACCCGCCTGCCATCCGTCGGGCAGGGGCGGGCGCCAACGCCGTAGTGGCGGATATCCCTAATACCTGCCAGGTGGTTGTCCTTGATTAAAACCATGTCGTAAAGTCCTGCCCGGTGATTTGAGCCGCCGCCGCAGGCTACGGCATATTTTTCGAGGATGCGCAGTCCGGGCGTGGTTTTGCGGGTGTCGAGTATTTTTACCCCGGTGTTCCGGGTTTTTTTTACAAATTCGGAAGTGAGAGTGGCTATGCCTGAAAGACGCTGGAGAAAGTTAAGGGCTACCCGTTCGGCTGTAAGGATGCCGCGGTCGCCGCAGACAGTCATTATGAGGGAGCCTGGTTTTACATCAGTTCCATCTTTTGCCAATACTTTAACAACAGCTTTTTTTGAAACCAGTTTAAAGGCCCTTCCTGCGATAGCCGTTCCGCAGACAATGCCTTTTTCCCGGGCCATCACCAAGCCTGAAAAGATTCCGGAGGCAGGCAGAAAGCAGCGCGTGGTAACATCCCCGCTGCCGATGTCTTCCCGGAGAGCTTTTTTCAGGATTTCCTCAAAATCAATCCTCATATAAATAATTCTACCATACTGCCGGCTTGTCGACGCACGAATAGCAAAAGGTACATGGTTCCTTTTTGGGCTTACCGCTTGGCGGGGTTTTTCTGCGCTTTCATTTCTTTCAGTTCGAATAGGCGGTCACGCAGTTCGGCGGCCAACTCGAAATTCAGGATGTCGGCCGCTTCTTTCATCTGTTTTTCTGTTTCCTGCATCAGTCGCGGCAGATTTTTAGGACTGATGCGGCTGCCCGGAGCGTCATGCAGAAGGGCGAAGCCCGCTTTCTTGGCTTTATATTCGAATTCTTCCAGGTCATGGGTGGCTTTCCGGATGGTTCTGGGTGTTATTTTATGAATCCGGTTATATTCTACCTGCATGGTCCGCCTTCTTTGCATTTCATCAGTTGCCCTTTTCATCGAGCCGGTAATCCTGTCGGCGTACAGAAAAACCTCGCCGCCGACGTTGCGGGCAGCCCTGCCGGCTATCTGTATCAGGGTTGTTTCGCTTCTGAGGAATCCTTCGTTGTCCGCGTCAAGTATG
>JBDRGJ010000150.1:0-9560 GCA_043817835.1 bacterium | reverse complement strand
AATCCTCGGCTAACGCCCAGGTATGCCCTTGACATTTTTCACCAGACGGGTGTAGTTGCCCGATTCATCGGGCTTTCGATTACAGCGCCGATAAATCGGCGGGCTACAGTAGAAAAATTTGTCCTTATCCGAGGATTTGGGATTTCCGGATTGCACAGTGAATCCAACTGTCCGGAAAGCAAATCGGAGGTATCGAGGAGAATCTCTTCCTGCCGGGTTATCCGTGGAATGTCTGAGGTGTAATACCACTTTTTAAGGAAGGCGTAAAATCTGTCGCGCAGAACCGGATCCGCTATCCCGCTGCCCGGATTTTGCGTAACAGTGCGCATATCCAACCTGTTGTTTCTCATGCGGATGGCAAGTGCCCGGGCTCTGACCTCAATAGTCTTTTCCAGAAGGAGGGCGGATTGTTCCATGGCTTTACGGCAGTAGCCGCTTTCTTTTGCCTCTGTTCTCAGCAAAGGAGCGGACGGAACGAATTCCTCTGTGGGTGTTTCCATGTCCTGCCAGGGGGAGTCCTCCCAGTCTTTTTTCATGCTGCTGTTCACGGCACTCAAGACCCTGGCGCTTTGTGTATCAACAAGGCGTGCGTTGAGTTCCACATTTCCGTTCCCGAGGTCTATGACCGTTCCGGTCACTATCGCTTCCACACCCAGAATGGAACCGATGGCGCTGACTGTGCGGCCGTCCATTATCCCGCTGGACTGCAGTCCCTGTTCTTTAAGTATTTCGTTGAGGCTGGACCTTTCCACCACTTCCACCTGGTCCTGGGCGGCCAGGTGGGAGGCGAGTCTTTCGCTTACTATGCTGCCGGCCTTTGTTTTCCTGCCGTTTTCAGAATAGAAAGAGAGAACCGCTATCCTCTTTTTGAACTTCTTTGCGGCTGTGAAAGCAATATTTCTGGCAGCCTGTTCATAGGAGCCGGCCATACACCAGCAGGGACATAGAAGGCACGCTGCAAGAAAGAGGATAAAGGCATTCATTCCATCCACCTTCCGGGTTGTCCCGGATACGGGAAAACGCTGTTCGTGCGTCTGGTGGTTTTTTCGGCGACCCAGCCGGCTTGCCGTAATACTTTCGGTTTAGCCCTGTGGTTTTGCGACCCCGGGTTTCCCCTTTAGGTGTGCCTTTATCGCTCTATCTGTAAGTCTAACAGAAGGGATGGAAAGGGTCAATGCATGGAATGGTTACATTGTGCAACATGTCTGTTACACAAAAAATGCTGTTTTTACAAGGATAAATCAGGTGGAAGGATATTGTGTTGTAAGATAGGTGTAACCGTAACCCTTTACACTATGGATGCGGGAAGCTATGTCTGTTCCCACAGCCTTGCGCAGGCGGTTTACCAGCACATCAAGTGCGCGGGAAATTTCGGGCGCCATATCGCCTTCAAGTATCCGGAAAAGTTCTTCTTTTGAAACAGCCTGAGGGCTGCGTTCCACCAGTGTGTAAAGAAGCGTGAAGGTCTTGGGTGTAAGATCGGCCAGATGCTGCCCATCCCGGAAGATTTTTCTGTCCGTCGGGTTAAGCGTCAGGTCGCCTGAGCGCAGTATGCCAAGGACCATTTCCTGCCTGCGGAATACGGCAGTAAGCGTGGCCATCAGCTCCGAGGTATCGCCTGATTTGGAAAGGAAATAGTCGGCCCCGCTCATCAGTATCCCGACCTTGTCCCGGGAATGACCGGTCAATATTATGATGGGCACGCTTCTGAGGTAATAGATAGAGCGTATGTCGCGGCAGACCTCCAGACCGTTTTTGCCGGGCATCATATAATCAAGAATAATACAGTCCGGTTTGGCGGATTTGGCAAGTTCCAGCGCCTTATCTCCTTCCAAAGCCTGCAAAATGTGGTAACCGTCGTTTTCCAGGCGCCTGGCCATCATTTCCAGGTAGGACTGGTCATCATCAACGAGGAGTATGGTTTTGTTGTCCATGCTCATAATGTCAGGAATGCCTGGATTACTGAGCTACATAGTGCTTACTGCCGAGCTTTTCCGTTTTTTTATTTCCGCGATGAGAGCAGGAACTATCTCATAGATGTCGCCTTCCACGGCGTAAGTGGCGGAATGCATCATGGGACAGGCCGGGTCCCTGTTTACGGCGACTATTATATCGGAAGATGACATGCCTGCCATGTGCTGTACCTGTCCGGATATTCCGCATGCGATATAGAGCTTCGGTTTCACTGTTTTGCCGGTCAGGCCCACCTGGTGGCGGTATGGTATCCAGCCGGAATCAACGGCGGCCCGGCTGGCGCCCACAGCCCCGCCCAATGCATGTGCAAGTTCATTCAACATTCTGAACCCGTCGGATTTGGACAGTCCTCTTCCCCCCGATACGACCACTTCAGAAGTGGAGATATCCTGTTCCCCCGCTTCTTCAGGCACGAAACCCATGAACTTCGCTCTTGAGGACCTGGCATCATCAGAAGGTTCAAAATGAACGATGTTCCCGGCCCTCCCCGGACTGCGGGCCGCTTTCGGATAGGCCAGCGGGCGCAGAGTGCACATTTCCGGCCTTTTGTTCTCGCATATTATGGTGGCCATAAGATTTCCGCCGAAGGTGGGGCGGGTGGCGCGCATAACGCCCGTTGTCTTGTCGATTTCCAGGCCCGTTACGTCGGCGGTGAGGCCGGTGTCCAGCAGTATAGCCAGGCGGGCCGCCAGCGAGCGTCCGAGGGTCGAAGCCGGAATAAGCAGTTTATTCGGCTTTTCCTTTCTTGTCAGTTCGGCAATCGCTTTTGCGAAAGTTTCATCGAGAAAATTTTCAAAAGACGGGTCGTCGCAAAGATGGACGGTGTCGGCCCCGTGCTCTAACAGTTCGCGGGCAAAGGACGATACGCCCCTGCCAAGAAGTACGGCAGAAAGAGGCTGGTTAAGGTCGGCGGCCAGTTTTCTTCCTATGAAAAGAAGTTCAAAGACAGTCGGAGAAAGTTTCCCGTGAAGGCATTCTGCGAAACAAAGAACTCCCCTGTGGTCGAAAAGGCCGGCATCCCCGATTTTTTCAACGGTTATCTCTATGGCCTTGAATTGGTTTTTGTCCGGCGCATTTTCCAGGAGTTTTGAGCAGGCTTCCGCGCAGGCCCCGCAATATATGCAGAGGCCGGAATCTATGACGGCCAGATTTTTCCACGGCGCTTTTCCGGCCGTCTTACGGGCCTTTTCAGACGGCTGCATGGAAATGCAGTCAGCCGGACAGACCCTGACGCAGGCCCCGCATCCGGTGCAGCGTTCTTCCAGCACCTTTATGAAGTTCATAATCAGTAACGGGTAATGGGTGACGGGTAACGAGAAGTCAGCAAAGGAAGACAGCTGTTTATTCCTCTGTTTATTCTCATTACTGATTACCCGTTACCGGTTACTCATATAAGTTTGCGCTCCTTAAGTATATCCAGAAGGCGGCTGACTTTTTCCGCGGCAGAGGCCCCTTCGATCCGCATCCCATCAGAGCGTTTTTCAGGAGTGAAACACCGGACCACGGAAGTCGGGGAGCCGCTTCCACCTATTTTCATGGGATCGCAGCCAATCTCTGCAGCGGTCCATCGGGGGATGACAGTTTTTTTGGCAGCCAGCCGCCCTCTGAGAGAAGCTATGCGCGGCTCGTTTATTTCCTTGACCACGGAAATGACGGCCGGGAGCGGCATTTCGATTATATCCATGCCATCCTCCATGAGACGCTCAACCGTAATGGAGGTTGCGGTTATTTCCCTTACTTTCCGGACAAAGGCGGTCCCGGGCCAGTCCAGCCAGGCAGCCATGCCCGGACCGATGTGGCCGGTATCGCTGTCATTGGTTTGTTTGCCGCAGAGCACCAGACCGACCGGCGACATCGCTGAAATCTTTTTCACTGTCATCGAGAGGGAATAGCTGGTGGCCCATGTGTCCGAGCCGCCCAGGGCGCTGTCACAGAGGTGAACAGCACTGTCGCAGCCCCTTGCTATTGCTTCCCTGAGAACTTCTTCCGCCCGGGGCGGGCCCATGGTCAGCGCGCAGACAACTGAGCCCGGAAGGCGTTCCTTGAGGCGGACGGCTTCCTCTATGGCGAATTCGTCGAAGGGATTGATTCCCGCTTCCGCCCCCTCCCGTATCAGGCAGCCGGTTTTCGGGTCAACCTGTATATTGTCTGAAACAGGCGTCTGTTTTACGCAGACCACTATATTCATAACATTGGCAGAAAGTCAGCGAGTAAGAAAGTGAGAAGGTGAAAAAAAACAAAAAAATGTTCCGAAGCACGAACTTTCTCACCTTCTCACTGCACTTAAGATGCGTATTCCTTTATAAGATGAGCCGCGATTTCATTGCGCTGGATATGGTTTGTTCCTTCATATATCTGGGTTATTTTGGCGTCGCGCATGTATTTTTCAGCGGGAAAATCGCGCATGAAGCCTATGCCTCCGCACATATTGACGCATTCGCTTGCCACATGCATGGCGGTATCAGAGCAGAAAAGCTTGGCCATGGCTGATTCCTTGGTCCAACGCCGGTCGGAAACTTTTTTAAGTTCATCCCGGACCAGGGTTTTGCCGGCTACTGCGTTTTTAACGGCTTCCGACAGCTTTTTATCCATGGCGCGCGCCAGCGAATATACGAGCGCCCTGCCCGCTTCAACCCGCGTGGCGCAATCGGCCATTACATGCTGGATGGCCTGGAAGGAGGAAACGGGCTGGCCGAACTGCTTGCGGATCCTGAGATAGGGGATGGTTTCGTCCAGCGCCCCCTGGGCTATTCCGATGGCCTGGGCAGCCACGCCCGGCCTGGACAAATCAAAGGTTTCCTGTGCCACGAAAAGACCGAAACCTTCCCCTCCCAGGCGGTTGGCTGCCGGGACACGGCAGTTTTCAAAGACCAGTTCATAAGTGGGATTGGCCCGTATCCCGAGTTTGGTCTCTTTTTTGCCGAAATTGAATCCGGGAGTGCCTTTTTCCACGACCATGGCCGTTATGCCGCGCGCTCCCCTTTTGGGGTTGGTGGTTGCGAAAATGGTGTAAAGGTCGGCCAGTTTACCGGAGGAGCAGAAGTGCTTGGTGCCGTTCACAACGTAATGTTCTCCGTTCCTGACAGCCGTGGTTTTTATTGATGTCGCATCAGAACCGGCTTCCGGTTCCGTTATCGCAAAGGCGGCCAGTTTTTTGCCGGAGGCCATATCAGGCAGAAACCTCTGTCTCTGCTCGTCCGTGGCATAGAGAAGTATGGGCATGCCGCCCAAAGCTGAGGTGGCCAGCGGAAGGGAAAGTCCGGCGCATATTCTGGAAAGCTGTTCTATGGCGATGGAAAGTTCCGTAACCCCCCCGCCCGTTCCGCCATACTCGGCAGGAAGCCAGAGCCCGAAAAGATCGGCTTTGCGCATTTCTTCAAGGGCCTGGAGTGGAAATTCCTCCTTTTCATCCGCTTCCGCGCGCAGCGGCTTGAGTTTCTTCACCGCCACTTCGTATGCCAATTCGGATATGGAAATCTGTTCTTCCGAAAATCCGTAATCCATCATAATTTCTGCCTCCTAAAGTATGAAGTATCAAGTATGAGGTATGAAAAGTTATTTTTAAACAGTTTTTTTATTCATACTTCTCAACTCATAACTTCAGCCTTCCTAAAAATTGTATTGCAATTTTCAGACTGAGCACTGTCCCAGACGCGAAAGCGCGTCTTTTGCCGCGGCCTGCTGGGCTTCTTTCTTGTTTTTACCGCTGCCGTGGCCCAGAATTTTCTTTCCCAGGCGCACCGTCACGGTAAAAGTTTTGTCGTGGTCAGGTCCCACGGAATGCATGAGCTCGTATTTTGGCGGGACCTTGTGTTTTTTCTGCAGCAGTTCCTGCAGACGGCTTTTGTAATCGGTTTCGGTGATGATCGGGGACTGTTTCGCCAGCCAGTTGCTGATAAAATCAAAGGCTTTCTGGAAGCCGCCGTCCAGATAAATCGCCCCGATGAGAGCTTCAATGGCGTTGGCAACTATGCTCTGCCTGTGTCTCCCGCCGCTGGTTTCCTCGCCCATCCCAAGGTAAAGGTGGGAGCCAAGGTCCAGATCGTTGGACCATTTTGCCAGCACCGGTTTGGAAGCCAGGTAGCTTTTGAGTTTGGAAAGATGCCCTTCGTTGTTATCTGGGTTGAGGGCGAAAACATTGTAAGCCACAACCATGCCGAGTATGCTGTCACCCAGGAATTCCAGCCGCTCGTTGTGAATCGGTATGTTTCTTTCGGAAGCGTATGACTTATGCGTCAATGCTTCTTTCAAAAGCTCGCGGTTTCTGAACCTGTAGCCGATGATATCTTCTACGGAGGGCATTTTCACATATTCTGCGGTTAAAAGACCCCCGCAGTCATTTAAGCTCCTTTTTTGGTAAGGAGAGTAAGGCGCGGGCTGCGGCCGAAAAATCTGACTTTTTCCGGAACGGCACCTAAAACGACAAGTCAGACGACCGTCAAAGAAAAAAGCGGAATCTGATTGCCTTCCCCGCTTTTTTCTCAGGCAGTTATTTCTTGGCGTTTGTTTTTATGAAATCAAGCGCCTGTCCGACAGTCTGGATTTTTTCGGCATCTTCGTCGGGAATCTCTATATCGAATTCCTCTTCGAGCGCCATAACCAGTTCGACGGTGTCAAGGGAATCCGCGCCAAGGTCGCTGACGAATTGCGCGGAAGGAGAAACTTCCGCCGCGTCCACTCCCAGCTGTTCGACGATTATCTTTTTTACCCGTTCTTCAAGGTTTTCCACTGTTGCCATTGCGGCCTCCTGTTGTTTACAAATAGAATAAGGTTGATATTCATATAGGGCACCGGCTACTTAAAATCTTAACCTTAATCTCAATCTGAATCTTACATGTAAAGCCCGCCGTTGACCGCCAGCACCTGCCCCGTTATGTAGGCAGAGTCATCCCCTGCCAGGAAAAGCACGGCGCGCGCTATGTCATCCGGTTCCGCAAATCTGCCCAGGGGTATCATCTCCAGGAGCGCCGTTTTAGCTTCGTCCTTGAGTCCGTCGGTCATAGAGGTCTTGACAAATCCGGGCGCCACTGCATTCACCAGGATATTTCTGCCTGCCAGTTCCCTGGCAAGGGATTTTGTGAGGCCCAGAAGAGCGCTCTTGGACGCGGAATAATTGGCCTGTCCGGCGTTGCCCATCTGTCCAACTACGGACGAGATGTTTATTATCCTCCCACGGCGTTGTTTCATCATTGGCCGCATGGCCGCTTTGGACATAAGAAACGCCCCCTTAAGATTAACGTCAAGGACGGCGTCCCAGTCCGCTTCGGACATCCTGACCGCAAGGTTGTCCTTCTTTATTCCCGCATTGTTAACTAATATATCTATTTGCGTAAATTTGTCAAGAGCAGTACGGATAATTCGCTCGCAGTCTTCAGGCTTTGAAACATCGCCGCCTTCACCCTCCGATCTGACGCCCCGGATCTGCGCAATCCGGGCCGCGCTTGTTTTTGCGCCTTCCCCGTCTATGTCGCAGAGCAGGACACAAGCCCCTTCCTGCGCAAGACGGTCCGCAACCGCAAAACCTATTCCCCTGGCAGATCCGGTGACCAGAGCGCTTTTCCCTTCCAGCCCCCTGCGTTGAGTGTCGTGTGTCTTTGGCGCGGTTAACGGATTGTTCATAGCCCTACCTCATATATAGTGCCGGGGCCCTCTCAAAGCATCAAAGATTGAGAGGACGGCAGAGCCGACGACGGTCCCTCAAGAGGAGTCTCCCTCCGCCAGCCTTTTCATAAATTTTCCACTCTTTCGTCCTTCGGCTGCGCTGGCACGGAATCTTCCGGCTTTTCAAAGCTGCGCTGTCCCTCTTTGACGTATTCCATGCCGTCCTTCATGTTTTCCATGAAGGAACGTATCTTTTCATTGGTGCCGGCCCGGACCAGTTCAGAAGCCACCCGTATGCCGTTGAAAATGGCCGTAGAGCTGCTCCTGCCGTGGCAGATTACGGCAATGCCGTTGACGCCCAGCAAAGGCGCGCCGCCGTACTCGTCAGGGCTCATGCGTTTTTTTAGATTCCGGAAAGCGCTTTTCATAAGCAGGGCGCCCAGCCTGCAGAGGATGCCGGAAGCCACTTCCTGCCTGAGCATATCGAAAATAGTTTTTGCCAGACCCTCTGAAAGCTTCAGGCAGATGTTCCCGACGAAGCCGTCGCAGACAATCACGTCGGCGGTCCCGGCCGGAATGTCCATCCCTTCGACCGGACCAAGGAAATTCAGGCCGGCTTTTTTGAGGATTGGAATTGTTTCCTTTACAAGGACGTTGCCCTTGCACTCTTCTTCTCCCACCGAGAGGATGCCTACCGAGGGATCGGCGATTCCGAAAACGTGCCGGGCATATATGCTGCCCATTGCCGCGAACTGGGCGAGGTGCCATGGCTTGCAGTCCATATTGGCCCCGCCGTCCATAAGCACCATGGTCCCTTTCACTGTAGGCAGCGGCACGGCTATGGCCGGCCGCATGACGCCCGGAAGGCGCTTCATTTTGAGGAGTGAAGCCACCATTACGGCGCCGGAATTGCCGGCGGAAACCAAGGCGTCCGCTTTTTTGTCGGCGACGAGCTCCGCACAGATCACCATTGATGAATCGGGTTTGGCGCGGCATTCCTGTACGGGTTCCGCGGACATGTCCACTATCTGCGGAGCGTGGACTATGGAAAGTTTTTCGGAATGCTGCGCTCCGAGGCGGCGCAGGGCCTCGCGGATTTCAGGATCTCTGCCTACAAGTATGACTCCGCAGTCCAGTTCCCGAACGGCGCGCAAGGCGCCTTCAAGATTGGGGAGCATCCCTAAATCCCCGCCGTGCACATCAAGTGCTATTTTCATGAAAGTAAAAGAATGTTTACGGTTTACAAGTTTACAGTTTAATCCAACCGGTGGACGATAAATTGTAAATAGCAGTTAATTACTTCTGTGTTTCGTCTTTCTTATCCTTGCCTGATTTTACCGGAATCATAACGCGGTCCCTGTAGAAGCCGCAGAAAGGGCACACGGTGTGGGCCCTGCGGACGGCGCCGCACTGTCTGCATTTGCTCGAACCGGGTATGTCCAGCTTCCAATTTGCGGCCCGTCGGGAATCGCGGCGTGACCGGGTATGTTTGCGTTTCGGGTTGGGCATTATCGTTGCTCCTTGATTTTAAAATCCTTAAGTGCGGAAAAAGGGCCGGGCATCTGTGTGCTGCAGGAACAGGTTCCATCGTTGAAATTTTCCCCGCAGACCTGGCACAACCCTTTGCACTTTTCAGAGCAGAGTTGTTTCAGGGGAAGCGTAAGCAGCACTGCCTGGCGGATGACTTCCGACAAGTCTATTAATTCTACCGTTTCAGGGTATGTCTCGTCAAAAGCGGCCGAGAAGGAAGCCCTGCAGACGGCGGCGCAGCGGGCACATTTCATTTCCCACACCCCCGATGCGCTGCCTTCGGCCAATATGGAATCAGATCCTATGGAAAAATCCGCCTCCACCAGTATTTCCAGAACGTGCGCCTGGGGTTCCAGACAGGCTTTCAGAAAAGACGGGTCCGGCCTGATCTTTGCGGAAAGACCGTTTTTTTCCTTTATTTCTTCCCTGGAAAATATCAAAGAAGTCCTGTGCCT
>JBDRGJ010000149.1:0-2692 GCA_043817835.1 bacterium | reverse complement strand
CACCCGCTGATGGTCATCGCCGCTTGGGGAGCCAGTGGCTCTTGTTGCGGTGCGACCGGAGGTCGAGGCCGGGGTACAGGGTAGAGTCAATGCTGCCTAAACAAGAAGGCATAGAAAGAATTATAATTCTTTCTATGCCTTCTTTTAAAGAGTACGGCGAGGCGCATGGACCGGCCTCTTACGGAATGGAGTCCATCACCCGCTTGAGGTCTTCTTCCGTCTTTCCGCCGATCTCCACCGTTTTTTCCCTGCCCTTGGCTCCGCGGATTATATTGACCATCCTGGCCGAGACCTCAAAAAATTCGGCGAGATAGCTTTTGAGCACCACGTTGGCCTTTTCATCCAAAGTAGGCGTGCAGACCTTGACGCGCAGTACGCTTCCGATCCTGCTAACCACTTCATTGTCCGTGCAGTTGGGGATGACGCGAACTTTGACTATCATGCTATCCTCCGTTGCTTTTTGCAGAATATTGTCAGGGTCCGAACTGGGACCTTCAGCCGGGTCGCAGACCCGGACCGAATATAAGGCTTCCGATTCGCGGAAGATTTGAACCTTCCTCCACGGCTACTTCAAAATCTCCGCTCATGCCCAGAGAAAGGTAAAAAGGCCTTTCGGTCGTGCTATCCCCGGACGGGAAGTCTCTGTCAAAAATCTTCCGGGCGTTCCGGAACACAGGCCTCAGAAAGCCGGTATCATCCGTTTCCGGGGCTATACCCATGTATCCCCGCGGGTCCAGGTTCGGCAGTTTTCTTATCGCATCAAGCAGACCGGGAGCCTGTTCCGGGGCAATGCCGTGCCGGGTTTCCGTTTCAGTCAGTTTGATCTGGACCAAAACGGGAATTTTTTTGCCCAGTTCCACCGCCCTGCGGTCCAGCGCCTGCGCCGTTTTCAGGCTGTCCAGAGAGTCAATCCAGTCAAAGAGCTCTGCGGCTTTTGCGGCTTTGTTGCTCTGGAGGTGGCCTATCATGTGCCTGGCCGTGCCTTTGAGAAAAGAAGACAAAGCAGGATCAGAAAACTTTCTGGCCGCATCCTGCACCCTGCTTTCTCCGATATCGGTCAGGGCGTCTTTTTCAAGGAGGGCTGCCACGTCCTCCGGCAACGCGTATTTTGTCACCGCCAGGAGCCTTACGGCTGATGGATTCCGGCCCGCCCTTCGGGCCGCAGCGCCAACCCGTTCCTTAACCGAGCGCATATTTTCAAAGAGCTGCTGTGTGCGTTCGACGGTCTGCATTTTACGCTTGACATATTCTATCAAAAAATGATTATATCCGCAAATTTTACTGTTTTAAAAGGTAAAATAATATTATCATGCGCTACGGCAGAAGCTTCTGGATGCTGGTGGTTTGCGACGGCCTTCTTGCAGCCGGATACGCCCTTTCCCTCCCTTTTCTTGCCATCTATCTTACCGAACACAGGGGCCTTCCGGCCGGACTTGTCGGGCTTTTCCTGTCATTCTCCATGCTTACAACCGCAGTTGCCCAGGCGCTGGGCGGGGAATGGTCAGACATAAAGGGAAGAAAAAAGGTGATGGTCATTTCTCTTTTGTCGAGAGGATTTCTGATAGCGCTTATGGCCGCGGTAATGAGCGTCAACGGACATTACGTGCTGCTTATCCTGCTGCATGTGACAGGGGGGTTTGTCGGAAGTTTCTTTAATCCGGCGGCTAAAGGCTGGGTGGCTGATTTCGTCCCTTCGCATAAACGGATGCGCGCTTACGGCCTTTTAAGAATAGGAATCAACTCCGGATGGGCCGTAGGTCCGGCTTTGGGAGGATTTCTGGCGCTTAAATCCTATCCCCTCATGTTTTATCTCACTGCGGCTGCCTATACGGTTTCGGGGCTGATCGTCCTGTGCGCGGTGCGGGATTCTCCGCATAAAAGACCCGGGGAAAAGCTGAGATTTAAAGACATGGCTTCTGTGCTTTCGGACAGGCGTTTCGCCGTGTTCTGCCTGCATACAGTCACCATAGCCGCGGTCATGAGCCAGTTGGTGGTTGGCCTGTCTCTTCACTGCGTGCGTTATGTGGGGCTTTCGGAACGCGAAGTAGGACTTCTTTTTTCGCTTAACGGTGCTGTGGTGGTGGCGCTGCAATATTGGGTAAGCGGCCTGCTTGGGAAGGCGCGCATAACGGCCGGGATGGCCCTGGGCTGTCTTTTCTATTTTGCCGGGTACGTCTCCATAGGGTTTGCCCCGGCTTTCCTCTATGTCGCGGCCGGAGTCTTTATACTTACCCTTGGCGAGACGGCGGTTTCACCGGGCATGCACGCTTTGGCTGCAAACATGGCTCCCAGTGGATGTAAGGGGCGCTTTCTGGGGGTGCAGGGCGTGGCCCAGCAGCTCGGCGCTTCCCTTGGAATACTTATCGGCTCAAACGGAATACAGTTCTTGAGCCCTTACTGGACACCGGCTCCCTGGTGTCTGGTGGGAATAATGGCTGTTTCGGCCGGGGCCGGGTTTTTCAGCCTGAGAAAAAGATTGACCGAGCATGAGGACGGAATAAGGAAGGAGGATACTGTCGAATCAAAAGTGATGGCCTGATGCTGTAAAGTTTAGGCCTACTGAGCCCTGCATAAGTAATGTCCCCAATGGAGGCTTGAATTTGAGATGAATGCGAGGCGCGACGAGCGAGCATACCGGCGGTCTGTGAGCGAGAAGCAACGAAGCAGTCACTCAAAGGCAAGCCTCCCTTCC
>JBDRGJ010000148.1:0-10666 GCA_043817835.1 bacterium | reverse complement strand
CTCTATGCCCGAAACCCTCGGCATCATTACATCTATCAGTATTATGTCCGGCTTCTCCTTGATCGCGGCGGCCATTCCTTCCCGTCCGTCATAGGCCATTATTATCTCAAACTCCCCTGAAAAGCCCATTTCCACCAGTTGTAAAAAAGCCGGATTATCGTCAACCACCAGGATTTTTTTCTTTGCTGGTTCTGTCATTTCGCGTTCCTTTGCAGAAGACTCTGAAGCTGTTCTTCCAGCTTATTCATAGCTATGGTTTTGCTCAAGAAAGCCACGCAATTGCTTTCTTGCTTGAAAATGTCTCCCACATGCGCCTCGAACCGGCTGCCGGTAAGTATAAGAATTGGAATTCTGCAGGTGATATCATCTGCCTGAAGACTGCGTAAGACTTCTATCCCGTGTATTCCAGGCATCATAACATCAAGAAAAATAGCGTCCGGGACTATTTCTCCGGCCAGACGTATGCCCTCCGCCCCGTTGAAGGCTCTCAGGACATTAAACCCCTTGTCCGAAAAATAATCCTTAAGCATCTCTCCGAATGCCACATCATCGTCTATTATCAGCAGATTTTTCATATCCTTTTAAAACCTCCTCGGCTTTCTGTAAAAACTTTTGTTCGTTGATGCGGGTTGTTTAAACCATAAATGCCGCGGGAGGGATTCGAACCCTCACAAGCTGTTGCTTACTGGTTTTTGAGACCAGCGCGTATACCGGTTCCGCCACCGCGGCTCAACAGCACCGAAATCAAAGCCAGACCGGAAAAATTCTAGCAAATTACTCCGGAGGAATACCCCCAATGCCCAGCAACGTGTCTATTCTCACCGGTGAAAGTCCTTTCTTTCGCGCCTCTTCAAGTATTTTTCCGGTAAGCCAGATCGTGGTCTTCCTGTCTTTTTTCCCTCCGTCATGAAGCAGAAGTATGGAGCCGGGACGCAGATTCTTCAGATACCCTTTCAGCATATCTTCCTTTGATAAGGCGGACCAGTCAGCGCCGTATGTCCAGTTAACCAGGATATAGCCGCCCTTCTTTGCAACGCCTCTGACCCAGTCCCTTACAAAGCCGTTGGGCATACGGAGGAAGATTGTTTTGACTCCCGTGGCTTTGGCTATCTCCGTTTCCGCCGCCATTATCTCTTTTTCCAGAAGTTTTGCCTTATCATCCGCCTCGCATTTATACCAGTTGATATGCGTATCTGTATGGTTTCCTATCAGATGCCCCGCGGCAGCCGTCTCAGCGACGTTTTTGGGGAAATTCCTGACAGAACTCCCGTTCATGAAGAAAGAGGCCGCTGTTCCTGCATCTTTGAGAACTTTAAGGAGTGCCGGAGTGGACGGTCCGGGCCCGTCGTCATAAGTAAGGGCAAACTGCTTTTTGCCGCGCGGACCTCCAGCATAAAACTTTCCATAAGGAAGCTCCTCCGGCCGGCCAAAGGATACGGCATAAAACATAAATAATAAAGACAGGATTGTCAGGATAACAGGCGAACGGGCGATAATGCCTTTTGTAAACAAAGGAACTGACGCGTTTAAAACTTTGCGCAATCGAGAATCTCTTTTCGCGTTTTTTTCTTCAATATCCATATTCTCCTTTTCGCCTGTTTTTATTCCTCATATTTTTCCAGGGCGGCAACCCCCATCTTCCAGGGAACGGTGATTGCGGCCATGTTCAGTAAAAGCATGCCTCCCGCGCACCAGGACACCATTCCCCAGTCCCAGGCATCCTGTCTTCCGAAACGTTCCGCAAAATGCATCTGCACGGGCCATGCCTCCAGGGCTATTACGGCCCCCAGATACCCCATGCAGCAGGCCATGTAAATAAAGCCCCCGGCAGAAGATTCGACCTGGTGTATATTCTCCAATTTAAATCTTGGAAAAACAGCCCCCAGCCCCACTCCCATGACCGAAAGGGTCAGGGAACAGACAATAATGGTCGCTGTGGAAAGAACAGAAACGAAGCGGTCTGCATGCAGCAGCCTGTTGGACCAAACCACCAGAATGACCCCCAGTATCATTGTCGGCAGGCCCGAGATAAAAAATTTTTCTTTCATGAAGCTTGCCGCCGGGATGGGCGCGCTCCTGATTACCCAATAGCTCTTTCCCTCCAGGCTCACCGCCGGAAAAGTGAAGCGCAGGCCCAGGGCCGCCAGGACGAAACCGGCCACGCCTATATTGAGAAAGGAGACAATGCTTTTTATATCGGGAGTGTCCAGAGGGAGCTGCCTTATGCTGAAAAGGTAGACGGCTATCAGGGCTGTTATGAGTATTATCTGCGACCAGTATCTGGCATCGCGCAGAAAAAGCTTTCTGTCCTTCCAATACATGGTCAGCAGCAGACGCGCCGGGAACCCCTTTTGCACCAGCCGCCGTTCAAGGCAGGATTGTCCGCCTCCTGAAAATTTTCTTCCCTCCTGAGCTCCGCTGAAGCCCTTCATGTATATCCTTCCGGAAATCCATATCATAATCGCGTAGACGGCTGCCGCCGATGCAAAAAGCAGCAGGGCATAGGCCAGAAATTCACTGCGGTTGCCGCCCAGATATGACATTATGGCCTTGGTCACCCACCAGGAAGGGAGGTACCCCGCGGTGGGCGCCTGCAGGTAATTCAGGTACTGAGCCACAGCCTCCAACTGGTCGGGACGCAGAAGTTTTTCCGGACGGACGAACCTTATCATGACATAGACAAGCGCCAGGGAAAGGCTGCCCAGCACCCAGATCACGTCTCTGGTCCTGGAGGTGGGAAAGGCATACATCAACAGCATGCTGAACATTATGCCGAAAGCCGCAGCCGTCAATATCATAGGTATCAGAAGCGCAAGGTAGGCAAGATAAAACCCGGGACCGGCCCCCTTTATTCGCCCAAGCGCCAGCACGAAAGGGAATATGGCCAGAACCAGGGTCCATGAAGAATAAAAAGCGGTTTCTATTGATTTGTCTGTGAAAACCGTCCTGGGGCCGATCGGAGAAGAGAACAGGAATTTTAGATCATGGGAATAGTACAGCGTCGTCATCGAGGCGATGAGGCCTGATATGGTTATCATGGAGAAAGTGGTGAGAAAAGCCATGGCAGTAAGCTTCCAGGAAAGAAGAGGGCCTATCAGCTGTACGTGCTCCAGATAGTTCAAAACGCGGAAAAAACCCAGATAAATCGCAATCAGTATGCCTATCCCCGCGGCTGAAAAAAGCCCTTTCTTCAGCACTTCCCACCTGTCCAACGCAGCCAGGGCATTGAGAACACTGATGACTCTTATTCTCAGCAGAAGCTTCAGCATTGTTATGTTTTCAGAGAATATCGGCGAATTCGCCGGCGGCGGTAAGACTCAGGAAAATTTCTTCCAGGCTCTTTTCTCCGGCTTTTGTCGCGGAGGTCCCGGACAATTCTCTGAGCCTGGCCATCGTACCCAGGGCTATAAGTCTTCCTTCGGACATGATGCCTATTCTGTGGCAAAGTTTTTCGGCTATATCCAGTATGTGAGTGCACATGAAGATGCTCGCTCCATCGGCTGCCAGCTTGAAAAACAATTCTTTGACCTTTCTGGCGCTTTTTGGGTCCAATCCCACCATGGGCTCATCCAGAAGCACTGCCTTCGGTTCCCTCAAAAGAACACCGGCTATGACCAGCTTCTGCCTCATGCCGTGCGAGTAGGTCTCAACCAGCTCCCCCCGCCAGCGGGAAAGCTCGAACATTTCCAGAAGTTCGGGGATCTTCTTCTCCTGGACTGATGAAGGGACTGAGTACAGGTCGCCCAGGAATTGCAGGAATTCGATGCCGGTCAGTTTCGGGTAGACAAAGGGTTCATCCGGAACAAGGGCCATTGCCTTTTTGGCATCAAGACTCTGCGTCACCACATTAAAACCCGCCACCGAAACTGTTCCCGACGTGGGGTGAAGAATTCCCGAAATAATTTTTACCGTGGTGGTTTTTCCGGCGCCATTCGGCCCCAAAAAACCGAAAATTTCCCCGGGGGGGATTTCCAGGCTCAGGTTGTCCACCGCTATAAGCCTGCCGAAATGCTTGCTGAGATTTTCTATTTTTATCATGACTATGCAAAAGTACCCTTCCGGGAACGGAAGGGTACCGACTCTCCCCGGGCAATCAGGTTATATGGAGAGAAGTTCCACGTATTTGGAATAACGCCCGCCGATTTCCGCCCTGGTGAGCCTGAAAATCCGCCTCACGCTGAAATCTTCGACATTGAAGGCGGAAAAAACCATGCCGTAGGCCATGGCTTTCTTCAGTGCGCCGAAATCCGTCCAGTTCGCACAGGTGCCGAGATAGCCGAGAAAGCCTCCGGCGAAAGTATCTCCCGCCCCGGTGGGATCCACGACCTTTTCCACGGGGTAGGCCGGCAAGGCAAGAATCCTGCCGCCATAAAAAAGCATGGCTCCGCTGTCCCCTTTCTTTATGATTATTATGCGCGGGCCCATCCTGGTCAACAGCCTGGCCGCCTTTATGATGTTGTGCTCTTTTGTCAGCTGCCTGGCCTCCTCTTCATTTACGAAAAGCAGATGGACCATGGAAAGCAGCCGCCTGAGGGCATTGCGTTTGAGCGAAATCCAGTAGTTCATGGTGTCGCAGGCCACCAGGGAGGGTTTTTTCATCTGCCTGAGCACGCTCATCTGCAGATCCGGATCTATGTTGGCCAGGAACAGTATTTCACATGCCTTATGGGCTTCATGCAGTTCCGGCTTGAAATGCTCGAATACGTTCAACTGGGTCGAGATGGTGGTTGCATTCCTGTAGTTCTTGTCGTAGCTGCCCTTCCAGTGGAATGTCTTGCCGGGCACCATCTTCATCCCGTCAAGATTTATGTTTTTTCTCTCGAGCATCCTCCGGAATTCTTCCGGAAAATCCTCGCCCACCACCCCCACTATGCTGACAGGAGCGAACTGCGATGCGGCCATCGAAAAATGACCGGCCGAGCCGCCCAGCGCCTTTGTGGTCCTGCCGTGCGCCGTCTGGACGGAGTCCAAAGCAACCGAACCGACCACAAGAATGCTGTTTTTCATGAAAGCTTCACCCTTTTTTTACAGACCTTTCTCCCGTTCCCGCAGAAAGCTTTTAATTTCGGTTCTGGTGGCCGCCTGTCTGAGATCGTAGTTGACCGTATGCATAAATCTTTCCTGGGAAATCTCCTGGAAAAATTTTTCTTTATCCTTATTGAAGTCTTTCATGCTGCCTTTCCTGTCCAGGTAAAGCCCCTTTATATCCACGGGAGTCAGTTTGATCCCCGATGAAACCAGCTGGCGGAATTTAAGACCCATCCTGGCCTTTTTTCGCCAGGCCTCATACTCCTCCGGCATCATGTGAAACTGCTGCCAGACTGTCTGGGCGTAGGCCCGCATGTTGAAACCGCCGTCGCCGCTGAAATGGGGCGTGCTTTGCACCTCGGCAGCCACTTCGAAATCTGAGACCATAAGGCCGGCCTTCTTAGCCTCCTGGTAAAGGAGTTCCTCGACTATCATCTCCCGCAGCACTTCCTGCTTGATGGTGTCGCGGAGCGTCTCGGTGAGTTCGGTCCCGCTCTCCCTCATATTTTCCTGCACCCGGTTGACCTGGAGCAGGAAACGCTGATAGGGAATTTTATGCTCCCCCACCTCGGCCACGGCATCAGCCTGTGACGCTCCGGAAAAAAGGTATCCTCCCAGCCCCACGAATATGCCGGCCAGGAAAATAACCACGACCCCCACAAATATGCCCTTACGGTATCTGGCAAAGAATGAAATCACTTAGGGCCTTCCTGTGCGGCGAGTTTTTTCACGCGGGGTTCGTCTGTGGGAGAAACTGTCATTGAGCAGTGTCCGTCAAAGGTTGCGCCTTCCTCGATCAGTATCTTGGGAGTCCTGATATCGCCCTGAACCTTGCACTTGGAAAGGAGTTCCACATGCTGAGCGCCTGTGATATTGCCGCGGATTTCTCCGCCCACCAGGATCGTTTCACCGGAGATATCCCCGATTATCCTGCCGGTCTCGCCTATTACCACGGTCTGGGCATCAACCACAGATCCTTCGATCCGACCATCCACTTTCAGCGAGCCCTTAGCCGTAAAGGTGCCCTGAAAATACGCCTCGGCTCCTATAAGCGTCACCACCTGCCCGCTGTTGGCAGAGATATTCGAATCTCTGCGTCTCAAAAGCCCCATTTTTCCTCCTTAAAACCTGTTTTTGCCGCTGAGCAGACTGCCGAGGGCTTCAGAAATATCGGAGTTTCTTTTCCCTACGGACAGGAATTTCATGGGATTGGTGAAAACACCGTCACGCCAGACTTCATAGTGCAGATGACAGCCGGTGGACCGGCCTGTGGTGCCCATGCGGGCTATCATCTTCCCGCGCTTCACCCTGTCGCCTTCCTTAACCAGAAGCTCTGTGGCGTGCGCGTAAAGAGTGGAATAGCCGAAGCCATGGTCCACCAGGATGGCCATGCCGTAGCCGCTGGCCCATCCGGCATGGCGCACCACTCCGTCGGCAGTCGCATAAACGGGCGTGTCGGGATTATTTGCTATGTCAATGCCGCGATGGAATTCCTCACCCGTGCGCCGGCCCATCGGAGAAAACCTGTAGCCGTATGAGGACGTTATTGTCCCGTTGGTGGGCCATATTGAAGGAGTGGCTCTGTAAAGGTTGCGCTGATTGGCTATGTACCAGGTTATTTCCTGGAAGCTTGCCAGACGCTTCCGGGACTCATCCTTTACTTTCATTATCGAGTTGCGAAAAAAAGACTCGCTCCACCTGGAAGCCTTGCCGGTAAGGGCCTTTTTGAAATCCACCGTGTCTGCGGTACTGGCTCCGCCCAGCGCCTCCATGCGTATTATGGCGCTGCGGTTCCCCATTCCAAGCATGGTCCGCATCTGTTCATCGGTCTTTCTTGTCATTTCCAGGTAGCTCAGGCCCTGTGAGACCTGTTCCGCGACATTTTTCATCCTGGTCTGCAGTATTTTATTGTCGGCCTTCGTGACCCAGTAATCAAAATGCCGCCCTGCCACATAGCCGGACCAGACGGTAACGCTGGTCCAGACAGCGGCCGCGGCAATAAGAACGGGCATGGACAGACTCATCCGCCAGGATGGAAGAGTGCTGTGGGACATCACAATGACAGTGACGGGTCTGCCCCACGCCCTGCGCAGACGGACGAGAAGTTTTGAAAACATCTTTTTATAATTTAGCAATCACAAAGCCGGGTGTCAAATCGACCCGGAAATCTTTCTGGATGACTTCTATGGAATCAGCGGAGGAGGCGCCTTTTTTCTGATAGTTGCTTCCTCCTGCTCCGCGGACAGAGCCTGTATTCTGGAAGGATCAACGCTCATGGACTGTCCTTCCCTGGAAGCCCCGGGATAAACAGGATTTTGAACCGGACTTACGGCAGATTGATCAGGCAGAGACACGCCCCCCGGCAGGCCTGCCTTCAGCATCCTCCCCATCGGGGAAGACTCCATGAGCGCCTTGACCTCGGGGTCGTTCATAACTTCCATTATGAACGGCATGAAATCCGGCCTGGCCGCGTATTTTTCGACCAGCTTCATCATGTCCTTCATCTGGCCGATCTTCCCGATCATTTTCATCGGGTTGCCGGAGGAAGCACCGCTCATGGCCTTCTTTAACGAAGGATCGGCTTCCAGGTCTTTCATGAATTCCCTGACCAGGGGGTGTCCGCCGTATTTGCCCAATATTCTATTGGCAGCCTGTTTCGTTCCGGCAGGCATGCCGGCCGGCTCTGCGGGAATGTCGCCGCCGGGAAAATATGGGACGAGAGAAAGCCCTGTTACCGCCGCAGTGGAGGTGAAATTCCGGTTTTCCGGCACAGAAAGATACCGGATCGGCATGGATTCAAAAGTTTCCGTGATTTTTCTGACGCTTTCCGCCATTTCTTTCATATCCTGCCATCGCCTGTAAGCCCACCATCCCGACACGATAAGGCTGACAAGCCCTGCCATCAGCGCAAACCGCAGTATTTTTGCCAGCGGCCCCCTCTTTTCTGTCATGCCTTCAGCAGGGACAGCGTTTCCGGAGCCGTCGCTGCTTCCGTCTGTAGAAACCATTTTATCTGACTGTTCCATTTTTCCTCATCTTGCCCTTTTTATCAATAACGCATCATGCCGGGCTCTATCTTTGCAGCCCAGGCATCTATTCCGCCTTCCAGTATTTTAACGTCCCCGAATCCCTTTCGGGCCAATAATTCCCCAGCCTTTGCGGAGCGGCCCGCATCCTTGCAGTAGACCACCACAGGCAAAGCCGGATCAAGCCCGGTTCTTTCCAGACCTTTCTCCATATTTTCGAAGGGCAGGCTGAAGTCCCCGGGGATATGGCAGAGGTCATGTTCCCAGTCATGGCGCAGGTCCAGTATCTGCAGTTTTGCACCCGTTTCAATGGCTGCTTTAAGTTCCTCCGGACTTATGTTTACGGTTGAGCAAAACCCGAGGAATGCAGCTTTCATTTCCCTCGGCTCACTTATCGAAGGATTATTTCCGCAGACCGGGCATTCCGGTCTTCTGGCCACATCCAACTTTTTAAAATCCATTTCAAGACCGTCTATTATCAGCAATTTTCCTGTCAGGACAGTTCCCTTTTCCAATATGAGCTTCATGGCCTCCAGAGCCTGTATGGAGCCCACTATGCCGGGCAGCGGGCCGGCTACTCCGTTGTCTTCGCAGGAATCCGGCCGTTCAAGCGACGGCGGCTCAGGATAGAGGCACCTGTAGCAGGCCCCCTTTCCGGCATCAAAAACAGAAACCTGTCCCTCGAACCGGTAGATACTGCCTGATATGTCGGGTTTTCCCGTCAGGACGCAGGCGTCGTTTATCAGGTATCGGCAGGTGAAGTTGTCGGAACAGTCCAGGACCATGTCGTAATCCTTCAGGACTTCCAGGACATTGCCCTCGCCCAGACGGCCGTGCACCGCCGTCCTGACGCATGGATTAAGGCCCGATATTCTCTGCGCCGCGCATTCCGCCTTGTTCCTGCCCTCCATCATTGAAGAATACAGAACCTGCCTGTGCAGATTGGAGACGGCTACGCTGTCAGGATCGGCTATGCCGATTGTGCCGACCCCCGCCCCGGCAAGATACAGCAGGGCGGGAGAACCCAGTCCGCCGGCTCCTACCACCAGGACACGCGACGCTCTGAGTTTTTTTTGCCCTTCCGCCCCTATTTCCGGGACCGCGAAGTGGCGGGAATATCTTATGACTTCCTCTCTGCTGAAACCCTGCATTTTCACATCCTGACCGGAAAAATCCATCACCACAGGTAATTCTAACAGGAATTCAGAGATTTGCCCAGTACCCCCTTGCTCCCCATCGCTTTCTCAAAACGCCATAATCGGTATACAGCCTGAGACTTCTTACCGAGCCGTGCGCGGCAGCATTGAAAAGCACCGGAAGAATTGCTAGATTTGCCGGGAATGGAGCAGGCGGTCCGTTGAAAACAACGGGATGCGGCCGGGCCTGGTGCTCTGACAAGTCAGAGCACCAAGAGGCAGCGGTTTTTAAAAGCCGCGGGACTTGCAAATCCCGCGGCTTTTTTTATCTTGAGAGAAAATGATGCAAGAAACCGATTTTCATAAAATCACCGGTCTCACCGAAGACGCAGCCTCGGCCAGGATGGAAGAGGAAGGCTGCAACGAACTGCCTTACACCAAAAAGCGCGGAATTTTCGCCATTGCGCTCGCTGTGGCGAAGGAGCCCATGTTCCTCCTGCTGATCGCCTGCGGAACCATTTATCTCCTGCTGGGCGACGTGCAAGAATCCGTCATGCTCATGGGTTTTGTCTTTGTGATTATGGGCATAACTTTTTATCAGGAAAGAAAAACGGAAAGGGCGCTGGAAGCGCTCCGTGATCTTTCCAGCCCCAGGGCTCTGGTCATACGGGACAATGTCCGCAGGCGGATTCCGGGCAGGGAAGTCGTAAGAGGAGACCTGATTATCATCTCCGAGGGCGACAGGGTCCCTGCTGATGCGCTGGTTCTTTCCTGTGCCAACCTGTCTGTTGACGAATCCCTGCTGACAGGGGAATCGGTCCCGGTCCGCAAGACTCATATCGAAGGACCGGCTGAAACGGGCCGCCCTGCCACTGCGCCGGCGGCGGGCAGGCCCGGGGGCGATGATCTGCCTTTCGTATATTCCGGCACCCTGGTGGTGCAGGGCCAGGGTATCGCCAGGGTTCAGGCAATCGGAACCGCAACCGAAATAGGCAGAATAGGCAAAGCCCTGCAGTCCGTAAAGGAGGAGCCCACTCAGCTTCAGAAAGAGACCGGACTGATAGTGCGAAGGCTGACCCTTATGGGCGTCTTGTTATGCGTCCTCGTTACGGTGGGTTACGGCCTGACCCGGGGCAACTGGCTCAACGGCTTTCTGGCCGGAATCACCCTGGCCATGGCCACCCTGCCTGAAGAGTTCCCGGTGGTGCTTACCATTTTTCTTGCTTTGGGCGCCTGGCGCTTGTCCCGGAATCGCGTGCTCACCCGGAGAATGCCCGCCATAGAGACCCTCGGGTCAGCCACGGTCCTCTGCGCGGACAAGACCGGAACCATAACGCTTAACCGGATGACCGTCAATAGTATAGCCGTAAAGGGAAAATCGTTCAGTGTCCGCTATCCGCTCGGAGCCCCGATGCCGGAGGAGTTCCACGAACTTGCGGAGTTCAGCGTTCTGGCAAGCCAGAAAGACCCTTTTGA
>JBDRGJ010000147.1:0-3519 GCA_043817835.1 bacterium | reverse complement strand
CGGCCGATTCAACTATTTTTGAGCGTATATATTTGGCGGAAACGCCCATGGAAACATCCCGCTCTTTGTCCGACAACTCGAGGATGCCGCGGCTGTAGGAAACGGTGTAGGCCTGGTCTTGAGGAGAAAAATTCCCCAGATCATTATTGTCCCGGTCGGTATGTTTTATCGTTCCGATGTCGGTCATAAGAATCGAGCCGGCAACCACCGAGGCATCATCCAGGCGATGGGCATAGGCCGCGTACTGGTAGCTGATGTCGGCAAGATAGTTGGCCCGCATGAAAGAAGCGGAAAGTCTGGAAATCTGCACCAGTCCGGCGGGATTCCAATAGACGCCGGAGGCATCTTCGGCTACGGCTGAATAGGCTCCTCCCAGGGCCAGGGCCCTGGCACCCACTCCCAGGTTAAGGAAATCCGCGCCGGTTGTTCCGGCGGCTTCTTTGGTAAAAGAGACGGAACCGGCCTGCCGTGGCGCAACAAGGGAGAGCAGGGAGATGCTCATGCACAGAAATACGGCGGCTCCGCCGGACAATCGGCCGCATTCAGTTCCCGCCTTCGGCTTTTCAGAGGTCGACATAAAATTCACCGGCCGCTATCCGTTGCCTTTACCTTTCAACAGCAATCTTCAGAATCTTCTTCTTGCCATCCGGCGATTTCACGAGGCAGAGATAAACCCCGCTTGCCACCCTGTTGCCGCTTGAGTTGACGCCCCGCCATGTCAGCATGCCGACCGGGGTTAAGGTGCCTTCCCATATTTTTTCACCGTGCAGAGTGTAAATTTTGACCTGAGAGGACGCCGGAAGGTTCTTCAGCGTCACGAAGCCGTCTCCGCGGTTTGGATAGAACGGATTCGGGTATACCTCGGCATTGTCCAGCGTTGTCGGAGGCGTCATCTGCATAATCTGAAAAATCGAGAAATGGTTCAGCGTGGCTGTTATCGTCCTGTTGCCTTTGTCCACTGTTGTTTCCAGCGGCAGGCAGTCCCCAGAAACAGGGCTGTATCGGGCCAGCACGAGCGTGGAGGAGAGGCTGTTCACTTTGGCGGCCTCACCGGCCGAATAGGAAAAAATCATCGTGACCGGGTTGTACGGCTGGAGGTTGTTTTCCGTATATATGGCGAATTCTATGGGATGGTCGTCTACATCAAAAGTGAGGTTGGAACAAGCTTTGGAATAGGACTGCGCTACCGCCACCTGGGCCGGAACGGGGTTCCGATTTGCGTCTTTAAAAGTTTTGCCCGGAATCGACAGGCCTACCTCGCGGCCGCTGGGCAGGAAGCCTGTTATGAATACCGTTTCCGAAGGGCTTGCCTGGCCTGCTATTGAACCTGCCGGAGCTCCGGTCGGGCCGGCTGGAGTGTACGCATCTGGCACGGACCAGGTGGCGGCCGTTTCTTTGTTGTTTTTGTTGAACGCCGAGACCGCGAAGTGGTAGGTGGTGCTGGTCAGAAGCCCGGAAATGTGCGCCTCGAGTTTAGTGTAGGCGTCGGCGCTGCTGATGTGAACGGTGAACTGCTGCAGCGCGACGTCCTGCGTGGTGCTTACCACCTTGTAGGTGGTCCCTGCAGGGTTGCCGTTGCGGGACCACACGAGAGTTACTCCAGAAAGTGTGACGGTGGCGGGGTATACGCCGGCCGGCGGTTTGGCCAAGGTATACAGGGAGCCCAGATCCAGCGGCACAGTCGGCTCACTGCTTCCGTTGACCGCATAAACCCTGCCGTAATAAAGGGTATTCGGAGTGAGTCCTGTAAAGGGCAGCGGCGTTTTACTGGTCGTCGGACTGGAAAAAAGAGTGGCGAAATTGTCCAGAGAAAACTCCACAACGTAGGTGGTGCTGGAGGGGTTGCCGTTTTCCACCCAGCTTGCGAGCATGCCTGTGGCCCCGGGACTGCCTAAAGGGTTCGCCACCGGCAGCGGGACCGCCGCCAGCGTATAAATCGTGCTGCTGCGGGCCAGGGGTCCACTCACGCCGCCTCCCAGATCCATCACTGCGTTGACTTTGACGCCGTGGACCGTGTTCGTGGAAAGAGATGTCTGAATGAAATAGCTTGAGGCGACCGAGCTTATGAAAACGCCGGTGGTGGAGTCGTAGACGTTGTACCAGGAGGCTCCTTCAGCGGCATCCCAGCTCCATGATATCCTGTTGGTGTCCAGCGCAGTTCCCTTCAGATTGGTCACATTGCCGACGGTTATTGTGGAGACATAGGGAACGCCGATGGGATTGAAGGCTGTGGCAGTGCCCAAACCGTTCATTGCCCGCACCCTGAAATAATATAAGACGTTCGGCTGCAGATAGTTGACGCTTGCAGTTGTCGTGGCATGGTTATTGGAGAAAGGAATGGGGGTCGATACATTGCTGGAGAAATCATTTGCCAGGGACATCGAAAGTTCGTACGGCGTTTCCGGAGAGTTTCCGTTTGCGTCCCAGGTCAGAGTGGCCATATTGAAACTGGCGTGCGTGACGCCGGTAATCGTCGAAAAGACCGGGGGATTGGCAAAGGTATAATACGTGGCAGACTGCGCAAGTCCCGAGCCCGTCCCACCCATGTTGAAAGGATATATTTTAACGGAAGAGCCGGTATTGGCCGCAAGATTGGACTGGCTGTAGGAAGTGCAGGCTGTGCAGGTGCTTTTTCCGATAAACAGCCCGTCGCTGGATGAATATAAAGAATAGCCGTCAACCTGGCCTGCCACTGTGCCGGTATTCCATGTCCAGTTTATCGTGCTGCTGCTTACCACAATCCCCACAGCGCTGTCAGGGGCGCCGGTGGGTCTGGGTATGGTGACCTGGACCGGCACCCCGGTGGAGAATTGCGCATTTGCCGCCACGCGCAGATGATACCAGCCGTAGGGAATCTCGCCGGCTTGAGCGGGCATCACGATAGTTATGGACGAAGACATGGCCGCCCAGTCTGTGTTGAAAGAATTCCCGTACACCCTGTCTGTCAGGTCCGCCATGAACCCGCTGGGATTGTCGATGGACTGTATATATACTCTCGGATGAAAAAACTGCGAGTTGCCGGAGCCGTATGAGCCTCCCGAGGCTTCGGAAAGACCGTGAAAATTCGACGTGCCGCTTAAAAGAGTGATGGTGCTGCCGTAGTCGAAAAAAGAAGTGGCAGTTGAAATAACCGGCTGGCGGACTGTTGTGTCCGGTTTGCGGGTGGCATCCGGGCCTTCGCCGAAATAGCTCAAATCGGTTGTGTCCAGGTAATTTATGCCGTCATAGCCGCCTATGTTCATGATATTACCGTCAGCCGAAAGCACCGAGGTATGGTGCGCCCGTCCTTTCACCGTTCCCTGCTGCACGGTTGTTCCCTGGAACTGCCAGGTGCTGAAATCAATATCAAATCCCTCGGCAAAACTGACGGCCATTCCGGATGTTTCTCCGCCTGTCAGGAGCACTTTGCCGTTCGGAAGAAGGACGGCGGAATGATTGGCTCTGGGTGAGAGCATTCTGTTGCCGTAGGCCGACGCAGGATAATCCAGGGTATCTGTCCAGGAATTCGCGTCGGGATCG
>JBDRGJ010000146.1:0-2344 GCA_043817835.1 bacterium | reverse complement strand
GGTGGATGGTTACACGTAAGATTCCAAAAAGGACCGCCGGTAGAACATTTGCGATTACCACCGGAATCTATATGCAGTATATCAAAAATAGGCTAAACATCATTTTTCAAAAACCACATGTTTTTAAAAAATGCGACAACCCTGTACATTGATTAACGGCGGAATCTGTACACTTTGAAACTGCCGTTAACACAGAGCTCTGAAAAGCAGTATATGTTATTTTTTGTAGTGTCACAATTTTTTTAAAATGTCACCTTCCTTAATAGGATATCTCACCGGGAAACCAGGGAAGGAGCAATGGAAGCAGATACAGTTCAGGGTTCGGATGTCAGAATACGGCGTAGAAGAAAGGAATGAGAACCGGCATTTCCGCCACAAACATGAAAAGAAGTATGATGCCGATTGCAATGAGAAGGGGTATGAGAATATAGACCTTCCTGTCTCTTGCCATCCGGAAAAATTCCCTCAGGACATCCATGCGCTTCGATATATCAGGAAAAAGCATCAGTTATCCTCCCTGGTCACCAGAAACCGGTTGAGCACAAGACAATCCATTTCAGTGCGCGAGAAACAGTTCAGGGCATCCTGCGGGGTGCATACTATGGGTTCGCCCCGCACGTTGAACGAGGTGTTCAGTATGACCGGGACGCCGGTAATGCTTCCGAACTCCCGGATGAGCCGGTAAAAAACAGGATTGTCGGGCTCAGCCACTGTCTGGATGCGCGCGCTTCCGTCAACATGGACTATTGAGGGCACTACGGAGCGCTTGTCCTGCCGCACCGGAAAGGAAAGCAGCATGAAAGGGCTTTCGTGATGCGTCTCAAACCAGTCTTTGAAGTCCTCGACGCAAACCGCCGGAGCAAAGGGCCGGAAAGGTTCCCGGTGCTTGACGCGCCGATTTAATATGTCCTTCATGGCAGGATTCCTCGGATCGGCCAGTATGCTGCGGTTGCCGAGAGCCCTGGGGCCGAATTCCATCCTTCCCTGGAACCATCCCATTATCCTGCCCCCGGCTCAAAAGCGAGGCGGCTCTGGCCGGAAGTTCGGCATCTGAGAGCGTCTCATATCTTATTCCGGCGCGTCGGAGAGCCGATTCAACATCTTCGTCGCTGAATGAAGGGCCGAGACAGGCATTGCGCATTCTCCAGCGCTTTTTTCCCCCGAAAAGACGGGTATAGGCGTAAAGGGCTGCTCCCATCGAGCAGCCGTCGTCGCCCGATGCCGGCTGCACGAATATATGTTTTACCGGAGTCTTTTCGAGTATGAGACCGTTGGCCACGCAGTTAAGGCCCACTCCTCCGGCTATGCACAGGGCATCCATGCCGTAACGCCGGTGAAGATTGCGCACCAGGGCCAGTATTATATCTTCGACAGTCGCCTGCAGGCTTGCGGCAAGGTCCTCGTGCTCAGGGAGGATGGGGCTTTCAGGGAGACGCGGCGGACAGAACAAATCTGAAAACTTCCGGTTCGTCATCACCAGGTCGTAATGGAAGGCAAAATAATCCAGGTTCATCCGGAAGCTGCCGTCCTCCCTGACCCTGATGATTTCATCGAATTTTTTGCGGAAAGAGGAGGGCTTCCCATATGCCGCCAGCCCCATGACCTTGCCTTCCCCGCCGTTCACTTTGAATCCAAGATGCGCCGTGACAGCGCTGTAAAGCAGTCCGAGTGAATGCGGGAAACGCACCTCTCTGTCAAGTCTTATGGCGGTTCCATCCCCCGTACCTGTGGTCAGCGTAGCCCACTCACCCGTCCCGTCCATGGTCAGTATCATAGACCTTTCGAACGGCGACGGAAGGAAGGCGCTGGCGGCATGGGCATAATGATGGTCGGTGAAATAGACGGGTCCGGAATAACCGGTTTTCTCCCGGATGGTCGCAGGTACAGTCAGCTTGTAGTTGAGCCACATCGGAAGGAATGCCCTGAAGCTTTTGTAGGAGCGCGGGAATGTCATCAGGTGTGTCTTGAGTATCCGCTCGAATTTAAGGAAAGGTTTTTCGTAAAAAACCATGGCATCCAGTTCTTTTACAGAGATTCCCCCCTCCTTCAGGCAGAAATCCATGGCCCTGACCGGGAAATCGATGGAATGTTTTATCCTGCTGAAGCGTTCCTCCTCGGCCGCGGCAACGACATCCCCGTACCGCACGAGACAAGCCGAGGAATCATGGTACATATACGACATTCCCAGAATGTTCATAACTATTCAGACTACAGGCAGTAATGTGTAACGAGTAATCGGTAATCAGTGACCGGCAACAGATTTACTTATTTACTGCGTGTTACTGGTTTTTTCTAGAGGCTAATTGCCTATAGCCTATCCCTGTCCGACAGCCGGCACCCGCCT
>JBDRGJ010000145.1:0-8745 GCA_043817835.1 bacterium | reverse complement strand
GATGACGGCACCAGGCTTACCCCTGCCTGGAACAGCGAGCAAAAGATTGAAAGCTGGTTCCAAAACTATGCTTTCAGCTACGGGGGATACCATTTTATCTGCCTGGATTTGAATTCAAGAAAGCATGCAATCCTCGGTGAAAAAGGCTCGTGGCCGTACGCCGACCATCTGCAGTGGCTTTCCCCCTTACTGGCCAAAGTGGGCATTGAAAATGAAAAAGGCGCGATGCCGGGCGCTGATCTGTATGAGATGCCGGGCGGAACATTTCCCTGGCTGAGAGAGCATTTCAACGCTTATCCACGCAGGGGAGAGCGCAATATGCTTATCTTTGCCCATCAGCCTTTATCAAAAGATCCTTTAAATTTCGGATTAATGTCATTTTCTCCCAGGGAATATCAGCGCATGACGACGTTTTTAAGCGCGAAAGACCATAGAAATTCCGTAGGGTTGTGGGCCGCAGGACATATACACCGCAATTGGGAATATAATGTCAAAACATGGGATATGAGAAAGAACATCTGCCCGGGGATTGAAACAGGAGCCGGTTTCAACGGAGTCATGCGGCTGATTACCGTGTGGGGAGCAGAGCAATAAATTGTGATTTTGCCGCGAAAAAAACTGCATGAGAGATAATCTGCAAATGAAAGCTTTAAGCCGGATGTTCACGCTTGGGGCTGCTTTCGTTTTCTTTTCCTGTGCAATCGCAGCAGGTCAGGATATTACGGCGCTTGAACAGCTTAACTTCCAGGCTCGGGATATGGGACTGGAGCTTCCTGCGCCCGGAGCGCCGGAGATAAATCCCCCGCCGGCCATCGGGGGGGGTGATGCTGTCGCAATCCCCGGAGTTGTCGGCGAGGTGTTGAATCCCCGGTTCCTTGAATTTGGGGAGGGTATTAAAAAAGAAGCGATAGCGGATTGGGAAAGGCGTTTGAAGGCCAATAACGGCCGGCCCAGCATTGTGCCGCTTTCACCCTTAAATCCGGCCAGAAAGATTCTTCTGTGCATTCCGGGACACGGGAAGAATTTTCAGGAGATGCACGCGCTGGCAAAACTTGAAGACACGTATCAGGTGCTCATCGCCGTAGCGGACGAAGACAGATCCATGGATAAAGTCGGCCGGGGCATTGCCGATGCCATGGAGCAGTTTATGGAGTACCGCCGGAAGCTCGGTCTGACATACGGCATTGCTTTAAATTCCGAACTCAGGCTTGCGGCCTACAGCATGGGCGGCGTCATCACCCAGCTTATGCTTCAGGAATTCGTTGACAGGGAAAAACTTTACGACGGTCCGGGCAGTATGTTTTCAAGAGTCATTTTCATAGGGCTGGATTCGATATGGCGCGGGGTGGACATGCCCTGGATACTGCTGGCTCCCGGCATCAAAGAACTGGGCAGCCACGGAATCACGTCGGTTATGAACCGCGGAGCCGTCATGAACAGGATGCAGCGCAGTCGCATGCCGAAGAATGTGACTACGCATTTAGTGACCATCCGCCACAACATGTTCACCAGCCCGGGGATGCGGCAATTTGATCCTATCGCCAACTGGTATTCCAATGAATTGGGAAAGGGCGAGCTTAAAAAATTATGGGACTTTCTGCGCGAAGGCAGGACGGACATGAATGAACTTGACGGATTCGCCATGGGCGGGCTTATCCGCAAACAGGGCCTGCAGAACCTTTGGCGAACCCTGGCGCGCGACGCGGATTATCCGGCTTATGCGGCGGAGTTCAAAGATGCCGCCGTCCAAGCCCGGACAATCAAGGAATTCGCAAGCCGCTATGATGCAGCGGTTGAAAAGGTAGTGGATACTTTTAACGTGCCGTATCATACCCAATTTATGTGGCTGGATCCGACATTTTTGCCTTGGATACGGAATAAGCTGAAGGATTGGGATGCCCCACTGCCCGGGGATTGAAACATGGGTCGGTTTCAACGGAGTCATGAGGCTGATTACCGTGTGGGGAGCAACTGACTGAAGGGCAGATGGTATACACCCTCGTGGAACTCGACCTCTGGTCGCACCCGAAGCGAGGACTGTGGCCATCAAAGGGTGTCGGGTGTGCACTTTCAAAGCGCCAGAGGCTGAAAGTGCGGCGGAGCCGGACGGTCGCCTCCGGCGTGCCGCAAGCCTCTGGTGCTTTGCGGCGCCCCAGAGCCATAGGGGTCCTGGCCGGTCCGGGGTAGAGTGAGCAGAGAATCCTGAGTAACTAAAATTTTATGAAAAAAATACGATGAAAAACAAACTGTATATAGAAGTTTTAATAGCTTTTAGTATTGCTGCTGTTTTCTCTCCGGCTTCAATCGCTGCGGACCGGGATTTCTCGGCGTTTGAACAGCTTAACTTCCAGGCTCAGGATATGGGACTGGAGCTTCCTGCGCCAGGGACGCCGGAGATAAATCCCCCGCCGGCCATAGGCGCGGATGATATTATTCAAAGCCCCGGAGCCGTAGGAGAGGTGCTGAATCCCCGGTTCCTCGAACTGGGGGAAGACATTAAAAAAGAAGCAGTAGCCGACTGGAAAAGGCGTTTGAAAGCCAACGGGGGCAAACCCAGCATTGCTCCTCTTACGCCGATAAATCCGTCCAGGAATATTCTTCTGTGCATACCCGGACATGGGGGAAATTTTCAGGATATGCACACGCTGGCCAAGCTTGAAGACACATATCAGGTGCTCATCGCCGTAGCGAACGAAGACAGATCCATAGATAAAGCAGGCAAGGGCATTGCCGATATCGCCGACGCCGTGATGCAGTTCATGGACTACCGCAGGAAACTCGGTCTCATGTACGGCATGACCGTAAGCAGCGAACTGCGGCTCGTAGGTCACAGCATGGGCGGCGGCATCTCCCAGCTTCTGCTTCAGGAACATGTCGACCGCAAGAAGCTTTACGACGGCCCGGGCAGCATATTTTTAAGGGTCATTTTCATAGGGATGGACTCGATATGGCGTGGGGTGGACCTGCCGTGGGCGATGCTCGCCCCGGGCATCAAAGAATTGGGCAAGCACGGGATTACGTCGCTTATGAACCGCGGAGCCGTCATGAACAGGATGCAGCGCGTCAGCATGCCGGACAACGTGACCACGCATTTCATCACTATCCATCATGACCTGGACACACGTCCGGGAATGAGGTCGTTTGAACCGATAGCTAACTGGTATTCCAATGAGTTAGGGAGAGGCGAACTTAAAAAATTATGGGACTTCCTCCGCAAGGGGAAGACGGACCTGAATGAGCTTGACGGATTTGCCATGGGCGGACTTATCCGCAAACAGGGTCTCCAGAACTTGTGGCGGACACTGGCACGCGACGCGGATTATTCTGCTCATGAGCAGGAAATAAGGGACGCCGCTGTCCGGGCCACGACAAAAGAAGAGTTCGCAGCGGGATACGATGCGGCTGTCGCGAAGATAGTGGACACTTTCGGCACGTCATATCACACGGAATTTATGTGGAAGGATCCAGCGTTTCTGCCCTGGATAAGGATAAGACTGAACGACTGGGACCTGTTGCATAAAAAATAAGAACAGGTGTAAAGCTTAACCCGAATTCCGTAGTTGAAATGAATTGTATTTACAAAACATTGAATAAAAAAATACGGAATACCCCGCAGTTAGGGCAATAGATTCCGGGGCTCTGAACCGGAATCTATTGGGGTGAATCCAGCGCGAAGTCGCGCCTGAGCACTGCGAAGGGGATTCTTCAACTGAAGAATCCGGGTTAATTCCGCCTTTGCCGCAGGACGGGACAAACCGGTTCTGCGGCTCTCTTGACT
The DNA here is from genome assembly GCA_043817835.1 of bacterium. Lineage (GTDB taxonomy): Bacteria > Elusimicrobiota > Elusimicrobia > Elusimicrobiales > CAZFMJ01 > JBDRGJ01. The sequence goes on along the minus strand of JBDRGJ010000145.1, from coordinate 4,967 downwards.
TAAAAAATCATGTAAAATCTACAGTGCGTTCAATCAGCCGCGCCTGTTGTAGTGCATATCCGCTTCTATGGGTGAAAACGACTAACAGTCTTCAGCCTACAGTCTAAACAACCTGAGTAGTTGCAGGGGTCTGAAAATGGTTAATAAAAAAAAATGTCTTTTGGCTTTTATGGTTTGCGCGATTTTTTTTGCGCAGGCGCAATCCATGGCAAAGGAATCCAAGGAGGCGGTTGATTATGTAAATCCGCTGATAGGCACTCCTTTTGCAGGGTTCAAAAAAGGCCTGGACGGAGGCGGGACCATGCCCTGCGTGGGAAATCCGTACGCGATGACGAATTTCGTGGCGCAGACCCGTGAAAACAGGATGAACCGCATGCCTTACGTATATGAAGATGCCGGTGTCATCGGATTTATGGCCACGCATCAACCCACCGTATGGATGGGCGATTACGGGTATGTGTCGGTCATGCCCCAGGTCGGCAGGCTCAGGGTGCTTCCTGAGGAGCGGGCCTTAAAGTATTCTCATGACGAAGAAACCGCAAGGCCCCATTATTATTCCGTGCAGCTTGATGCCCGGGGCGGCAACAAAATCACGGCCGAGATAGCCGCTGTAAGCCGGGCCGGGATTTTCCGGTTTACGTTTCCCAAATCGGATGAGGCCCGCTTCATTATTCAGGGCATAAATCTCAACCCGAAAAATGCCGATTGGGCGAATGATTATGAATCCCGGATAAAAACTCTGAAGGGTTATGTGAAAGTGGACAGGGAGAAGAACGAGATAACCGGCTATAATCCGGACCGAATGTCGGCCGGCATAGGTCCGGAATTGCCGTCTTTTAAAGGATACTTTATTATTCAGTTCGATAAAAAAATGGAGTCATTCGGGACTTGGGACCTGGATAAGGTGAATGCCTCGTCTTCTGAACAATACGGAACCCGGATGGGCGCTTATATTGATTTTAAAACCAAAAAAGGGGAAAAAATAAAGGTGAAGATCGCGACTTCATTCATCAGCCTGGAACAGGCACGGGAAAATATGCAAAAAGAGATTCCTGACTGGAATTTCGACAGGGTGGTAAAAGAGACCCGGGAGAACTGGCAGAAAAATCTGAGCCGCATCAGTCTGGGCGGCGTGACAGAAGACCAGAAAACGATTTTCTATACAGCCATGTTCCATACTCTGCTTTTCCCCAGGGAATTTTCAGAATATGGCAGATATTACAGCGCGTTCGACGACAAGGTTCATAAGGGAACTGCTTCATATAACGATTACTCGCTGTGGGACACATTCAGGGCTCTTCACCCGCTGTTGATTCTGATACAGCCGGAAAGGGTGAACCCCATGATACAGTCTCTTCTGCAGATTTACAGGGAAGGCGGATGGCTGCCGATGTGGCCCAATCCGGCTGAAACCAACATAATGATAGGGACGCATGCCGACTCGGTAATCGCCGACGCCTGGGTTAAAGGCTTCAGGGGATACGACCCGGAACTTGCGTATGAAGCTGTCCGTAAGAATTCCATGGTTCCGCCTGACAATGACACAAAAAGGAACTGGGGAGACCGCGATCTATGGACCGCATATGAAGTCCGCGGCGGATTGAGTTATTACCATTCCCTTGGATATGTGCCTGCCGATAAAACAAAGGAATCCGTTTCCCGCACGCTTGAATACGCATATGATGATTTTTGCGTATCCAGGCTGGCAAAGGATATGGGGAAGACGGAAGATTATGAACGGCTGATGGGTTGGAGTAAAAATTACGCCAATCTTTACAATAAACAGACCGGCTTTATGGCTCCAAGACTGTATAACGGGGCGTGGCATGACAAACCGGATGAGGGTTTCACAGAGGGAAGCCCGTGGACTTATCTTTTCTGCGCAATGCAGGATATTCCCGGAATGATTGAATTAATGGGCGGCAAAGAGAAATTTGCGGCAAGACTGGATGAAAATTTTTCCGGCGGGCACTATCGCCATGACAACGAGCCGGGACATCATTACATATATCTCTATGATTATGCGGGGCAGCCCTGGAAAACGCAGGAATTGGCAAGAAAACATACGGCGGTCAATTTCCGCAACGAGCCGCTTGGAATAAACGGCAATGATGATTGCGGGCAGATGTCTGCCTGGTATATTTTCAGCGTGATGGGTTTTTATCCGGTCACTCCGGGCACGGATATTTATGCAATCGGGGCGCCACAGTTTCCGGAAGTGACGCTGAATCTTACCGCGGACGGCAAGCCGCGGAAGCTCGAAATAACCGCCAAAAATCTTTCTGAGGAAAATAAGTATGTACAGTCTGTCGAGCTTAACGGAAAGCCCATAACAAAACCTTTTATTACCCACTCCGACATAATGGGCGGAGGTTCTCTGGTCTTTACAATGGGGAAAGCCCCGAATTATGACTGGAAATAGAAAAGGGTATAGGGTAGAGGGGAGAGGGTAGAGCCGGGCAAAACAATGATAGTTTAGAGGTGAGAGTATTGAGCGGGCAATAAATAGTTGAGAGTGGAAAGTTTAGAGCTGAGAGCGGCAATAATAGTTGAGAGTGCAAAAGTATGAAATAATAGTGGAGAGTTTAGAGTGGAGAGCTGAGCGCAATAAATTTAAATTCCCAATCTTTATACCGTCGGCTCTAAACTCTACACTCTCGACACTAAACTTTCCATGCTTAGCTCTAGACTCTCGACTCTGCACTCTAAACCTGCTGTGAGAACAATATGAAAAAAACATTTCCGGTATTTCTGGTATTTCTGGCCATGGGTTTCGGCGATGTGGTCGGTCCGATGGTAAGCCTGGCCAGGGATACGTTCGCTCTTTCCAATTTTATGGCGCAGCTTCTGCCGTTCTCCGGATTTATTCTCTTCGGGCTGCTTTCGGTGCCGATGGGAATATTGCAGGACCGGAAAGGGAAAAAGCCCGTTCTCATGGCAGGATTGTTCATCGCCCTGGCCGGGCTGCTCGTCCCGATGCTTGCCGGGATGTACGGACCCAGGCCTGATATTATACCGGGCGATTTTATGAAATTTCATATCCTGCTCGTTTCAATCTTTCTGCTCGGCGCCGGCGCTGCGATGCTGCAGGTGGTTGGGAATCCGATTATGCGCGATATCTCTCAGGAGGGCGCCTATTCGCGCAACCTGTCGCTCGCCCAAGCCGTCAAAGCCATAGGTTCCTCGATGGGTTTTCTGCTTCCGCCTATTGCCGTGGCCGTTTTCGGACTCGACTGGCCGCTGTTGTTTCCCATTTATGCCGGCATCGTGCTGGTCACTATTGTATCGTGTCTGCCGATGCGGGCGACCGAAACCAGAGACCCTGATGCCGGACCGGCTACCTTCGGTTCCTGTTTTGCGCTGCTTTTCGGAAATAGGTTCATCCTTACGATGGTGCTTGCCATCTTTCTATATGTGGGGGCCGAAGTCTGCTTCAGTTCAGGCGTGCCCCTGCTGCTGAAAGACAAGTTCGGCATCACCGGCTTCGGTCTCTGGGTGAGCTGGGCGCTTTTCTTCCTGCCCATCCTGGCCGGCCGATTCGCCGGGGCGGCCATTCTGAGGCGGATGGCTCCGCGCAATTTTCTGCTGGCTAGCGCCATGGTTTCAGTCGCAGGCATACTTTGCGTGTTCAGCGATATGAGAATGCTGACATTCTCCGGCATAGTGCTGAGCGGCCTCGGGTTCGCCAATATTTTCCCGCTTATCTTTTCCATAACGGTCGATGCAATGCCGGAGCGGTCCAATGAGATTTCCGGCCTTATGATAAGCGCCATCGTAGGAGGCGCAATTATCCCGCCGCTCATGGGCCTTCTGGCGGATGCTGCCCATTCGGTCCAGATGGGCTTTCTTGTGCCGCTGGCGGCACTGCTATATATCAACTGGACCGCTTTTGCAGGACTGAAACGAATTTGAATATGATTGCCGCATACGATAAAGACCTGCGAACAGTGATGACGCTCGATGCAGGCGGGACAAACCTTGTGTTTTCGGCGATTTGCGGAGGCAGACCCGCGGCGGACTCAATTAACCTTCCTTCCGAAGCAGACAGCCTTAAAAAGTGCCTCGGCAATATTGTCGGGGGGTTTGAGCAGATTAAGAAACGCCTGCCTGAGCCGCCTGCGGCAATCAGCTTTGCTTTTCCGGGCCCCGCTGATTATCCCTCCGGCATAATCGGAGATCTGGGCAATCTGCCGGCGTTCCGCGGAGGCGTGGCGCTCGGTCCGATGCTGGAGGAAAAGTTTAAAATCCCGGTTTTTATCAACAATGACGGCGACCTGTTTGTCTACGGCGAAGCCGTGGCCGGATTCCTGCCCTACGTAAACGGTGAGCTTGAAAAGGCAGGCAGTCCCAAGCGATACAAAAATCTTTTCGGCGTTACCCTGGGGACCGGGTTCGGCGGAGGAATCGTGCACGGCGGAGAGCTGTTCACGGGCGATAATTCTGCGGGCGGAGAAGTCTGGCTCCTGCGCAATAAGCTTGACCCGGACGTCAGTGCCGAGGAAGGCTGCTGCATCCGCGCTGTGCGCAGGGTCTACGCGGAACAGGCCGGTATCCCGTTCGAGAAGGCGCCTGAGCCGAAAGTTATTTATGATATAGGCATGGGCACTGCTCCGGGCAATCATGCCGCTGCGCTGGAATCATACCGCAGGCTCGGTGAAACTGCGGGAGACGCCATAGCACAGGCGCTGACGCTCGTAGACGGGCTGGCGGTGATAGGCGGCGGCATATCCGGCGCGCACAAACTTTTTCTGCCGGCCCTTGTGGATGCCCTTAATGATGTTTATCATAAACCCGGCGGTCCGTTGCGCCGGCTCGTTGCCCGTGCCTTCAGTTTCGAGGACCCTGTCCAGCGCGGCAAGTTCCTTGAGGGCGATAAGCGTGCGATAGATGTGCCGGGCTCAAACCGGCGTGTGGAGTACGATCCGCTTCAACGCACCGCGATAGGTATATCGCGCCTGGGCACCAGC
>JBDRGJ010000144.1:0-2034 GCA_043817835.1 bacterium | reverse complement strand
CATTACCGAAAGGAGCGGCTTTAAAACACCCTCTTCGCGCGGTTTTGGGATTTCAGATTCGGCCTCTGCCATGATGCTGTTATTATAATAATTTACTTATGATAACATCAGCAGGATGGGCGGAGTCCTCCGCCGAAGGCTTCGGTCTGCGGGCGGGAACCGCTCTAAGTCTTGTACAATACGGGTACTTAAATATGAGTGAAGCCATAATAACTGAGACGCTGGCCCGTTTGCGCGGCCTGCATGGTCCTGACCTGGAGCGTATCCGCATTGAGAGAGCAGTGGCCGGCATCGTTTTTTCCGGCGTAAAATTGTCTGACGGCCATGGCGGGATGGCAGGCACTCCCCGCCCCGACAGCCATCCTTCGCCGGAAGACAGGCAAAAGCCGCCTCCCGGCGCGCTTAATGGCGTTCCGGTCCTTTCGCTTCTGGAACCGTTTCCGCAGGACCCGTTCCGTCGCTCGCTGGCAGTAGCGGCACTGAACGCTCTTTCCGTGCCATGGATGGAAAGCGGAAGGCACAGAATCGTCTATGACAGGGATGCGCTGGACATGACTGACATAAGACCCGGCATGTCTGTCACGATAGTCGGTGCTTTTCATTCCTACATAGACCGGTTGAAATCCGTTGAAGGCCTCAGCCTCAGGGTCCTTGAACTCAGGAAATCGGCGATGCGCGAAGAGGATATGCCGTTCTATGCCTCCCCTGAAAAGGCGCAGGATATCATCCCGGAATCCGATGCGCTTATTATCACGGGCCTGGCGGTCGCCAATATGACCCTTGAAGGCCTTCTGCGCCTGGCTCAGCCGAAAGCATCAGTAGTCGTTGTCGGCCCGTCCGGAAGCATGCTGCCTGACGCGCTCTTCCGGAGAAACGTGAGCGTGGTCGGCGGTTCCATAATAACCGACCCGGACGCCGCTCTGGAACTTCTGTCGCAGGGCGCCTATGCCCGGCATCTCTACGGCAGATGTGCACGCAGGATCAACTTATTGAAAAATGACTGAAACCGAAAAAACCGGACTCTGGCGCAAAGCCGCTGTCCTGGGCAGTCTCTGGGCCGCCTCGGAGATAGTGCTGGGCAGCTTCATCCATAACGCCCACATCCCGCTGGGGGGCATTCTTCTGACAGGCATCGGCATATCCATCCTTGTTGCCGGACACAGGCTCCGGCCGCAGCAGGGCCTTTTCTGGAGGGCGGGTCTTGTCTGCGCCGCAATGAAGTCTGTATCTCCCAGCGCGGTACTGTTTGGTCCGATGTTAGCCATATCCTTCGAGGGTTTTCTTCTTGAAGCAGGGGTGTTTATGGCAGGAATCAATCCCCTGGGATATCTGCTGGGCGGCGGGCTGGCCATGTCCTGGGCACTGTTCCATAAGATAGGGCGTACCTTTATGATCTATGGTCCGGAAACTTTCACCATCTATACCCGCGGACTGGAGCACCTGCAGGCGTGGGCAGGATATTCTTTCGGCGGTCCGTGGCCGCCGCTCATCCTGTTTTGGGCTGCGCACTTTCTTGCAGGAAGCCTGGCCGCCGTCATCGGCCTTCGCGCCGGCCCGGCACACAGTCCGGACATTCCCGCCGGCCGGGATAACTTCGTTCCGCGGCATCAGTCAGACCGTTCCCTCTTCACGCCGCCGAAAATCCAAAGGGCTCCTTTACAACGCAAATTTTCCCTGACAGCCCTGATTCTGCACCTTCTGTTTATTGCAGCCATCTTGTCGCTGGGCAGCAGGCTCACTGCCTGGGATTTTGCCGGTGCGGCAGCCGTTTATGCGGCTGTCTGCATCTCGACATATTCACGCGCCATATCAATCATAAAGCGATTCGGCCTGTGGTCGGGTATCCTTATCGCCTCTTTACTGGCCGGCCTGCTCCTTGGACGATGGGAGTCGGGAGTGCAGATGGGACTCCGGGCCCTCATCCTGACGCTGGGTTTCTCCTGCATAGGAGAGGAATTAAAAAACCCGGTCTTCCACGCATGGATGAAGCGCTACGGCAGCCGGGTGTTTTTTAATGCCCTGGAACAGGCTTTC
>JBDRGJ010000143.1:0-3704 GCA_043817835.1 bacterium | reverse complement strand
TAAAGGACGGTATCCAGGAAGCCTTTTCCAGGAATTGCATCGCCGGTGTTGTTTTGTCAAAAACATAGTAGAGATATCCTGAAAAAACCATGCATACTGCGCTTGCGCCGATGGCAACGCGCTGTATCGTTTTTGTCATTGTGTCGGGAAGCGCAAGTATTATTAAAGCGCCTGCTATGGGCGCCATGACTATAAATGATAATAATGGCATGTGTAGTGCTCCTATTTTGAAAAAGCGACCGCTCCAAAAAGCGAAACCGCGATGGCTATTAAAAGAAGATAATTCTGGATGAATCCGGTTTGGGCAAGGCGCGTTATTCTGCCGGCGGCAAGGGTCAAGGTCCCTGTTCCGTCAACTGCCCCGTCAACAATCTTGTCGTCAAAACGCGCCTTGAGCCTGCTCAGCTTCTCAGTCAGAACTGCCCAGCCGTCTACGGCTATCTGATCCAGAAAATTAAAATCAAGCTTGAACATGACTCTGCTGAGCGAATCAGATATTGAGACTATTTTCAGGAAGAAAGCGTCCAGGCCGTAGCGCCTGTCCAGCAGCCCGGCAACAGGCGCAAATCTTTCCCTTATGCGAGCGGGGATGTCAGGGCGTGCCTTGTAAAAATAAGCACCCAGCCCCAGTGAAAGCACCGCCACGATCCCGGAGAACAGCGCCACCCTGCCGTGGGAGACTTCTGCCGGAGTAAAGGGGAGAACGCCTTTAAAATGCACGACGCGCTCGAAAATTTCATGCCGCGACAGCGCCCAGCCGGAGACTACGGAAAGAAGCGCGAGGAATATCAGCGGGCCTGTCATCACAGGGGGACTTTCATGAGCATGATGATATCTGTCCGCGTTTTTAGGGCTTCCGTGGAAAGTCATAACCAGCGCCCTGGCCATGTAAAAAGCCGTCATTGCCGCAGTCAGCGCCCCGACAGCGTAAAGGTATGGGTTTCTGGCAAGCGCGGCAGCAAGTATTTCGTCTTTAGAAAAGAATCCGGCAAAGGGCGGAATTCCGACCAGGGCCAGCGTTCCTAAAAGGAACGTCAACCAGGTCACAGGCATTTTGTCTTTCAGCCCTCCCATTTCGCGCATATCGTTTGTATGGACAGCGTGAATTACGGAGCCGGCCGCCAGGAAGAGGAGGGCTTTGAAATAGGCGTGAGTTGTCAGGTGGAACATCCCGGGTGTGAATCCCCCGACTCCGAGTGCCAGCATCATGTACCCGAGTTGGGATACCGTGGAGAAAGCCAGAACGCGTTTTAAGTCGTAACAGACCAGCGCCATGGAAGCTGCCATGAACGCCGTTATCCCGCCTGTCCACGCCACGGTATCAAGCGCAATCGGAGACAGCGCGTAAACAGCATATAGCCTGGCAACCATGTATACCCCGGCTGCCACCATCGTAGCCGCGTGGATAAGAGCCGAGACCGGTGAAGGGCCTTCCATGGCGTCTGGAAGCCATACGAGAAGCGGCCCCTGTGCGGATTTTCCGACGGCTCCCAGGAACAGCAATATAGCCACGACAGCCGCCGTCTCCGTAGAAATAAAACCCAGGTGCGCGTGGTTTATTATCTGTGATATTTTGAACGTTCCCGTGCAGGAAAAAAGGCAGAGCAGGCCTATGAGGAACCCGAGATCTCCCAGCTTTGTGGTTATGAAAGCTTTTTTTCCGGCGTAGGCAGCCTGGGGTTTTTCAAACCAGAAGCCTATAAGAAGGTAAGAGCACACCCCTACCAGCTCCCAGCACATAAAAAACACAAGCATGTTGTCTGAGATCGTAAGCCCCAGCATTGAAGCTGTGAAAAGGGAAAGGTACGCATAGTAACGCTTGAACCTCAGATCTCCGTGCATGTAACCCAGGGAGTAAATCTGCACCAGCAGGCTGACCGCGGTCACTACAATGAGCATTGCGATAGTCAGGCCGTCGACGTATACGCCCAGCGTCGTTTTGTGGAATCCGAAATTAAACCAGGGAATGGCGGCTTCATAAGGAAGCGGAAGGCTTCCCTCGATAGCCCTGCCGAAAAGAGAAAGGGAGTTCAGGAATCCCCATCCCGCCACAGCTATTCCGACAGAGGCTCCCTTTCCGGGCAGCCATTTGCCGAAAGCCAGTATCACGCCGGCAGCGGCAAAACTCAGCAAAGGCAGTATAAAAACGTATTCCAGCATTTGACAGTCTCCGTAAAAGGACCTGAAGTGAATTGCGCTGTTCCGCTAGTAAGCTGGTATGCTGGTAAGCTTTCCGGAGCCTACTAGCCTTTCAGAATGTTGTATTTTTCAACGTACACACTCTGGATATTTTTGTAAATAGCCATCACAAGGGCCAGTCCCACCACCACTTCCGCCGCTGCAAGCGTAATTATGAAAATAACGGTCAGATGCCCCAGATTCTGGCCGGGATAAAGGAAGCGGTTGAAAGCCGTGAAGTTTATGTTCGCGGCATTAAGCATGAGCTCTATGGACATGAGTATCCCGATGACGTTGCGCCGCGTAAGCACGCCGAAAAGACCGACAGTGAAAAGTACTCCCGACAGCGCCAGATAGTGTGAAAGTGTCATAGTAATTTCCATTTTGTATGCTGGTATGCTTTTCAGAGCCTACTAGCCTACCAGCTTACTTGCCTACCAGCACGGTCCCTACGCGGATTATTCCGCTTTTCTTCTGCCGAAAAGCACCGCTCCCACCATGGAAGCCAGAAGAACCAATGAAATAAGCTCAAAAGGAACTGCGTACTCGCCCAACATCATGTTTGCTATGGCCCTGACAGTTGGGGCCGGAGCCGATTTTATTTTAATACCGGCGAAATATCCGGCTGTCTTCCAGAACGTCCAGAGAAAGAGTCCGCAGATGAGCAGCGCCGCCATCCACTGCTCGTTTATCTGACGCAGCAGCCGGTCGGAAGCTCTTGCGGCCAGAAGCACCACAAAAAGTATCAATACCGCTATGCCGCCGACGTAGACAAGAATCTGCGCGACAAAAAGAAAATCCGCACCCAGAGAGGCGAATATCCCGGCCACGCCGGCAAGGCACAGCCCCAGGCAGAGCGCGCTGTGCATGACACTCCGCATCAGAACGACTCCCAGAGCGGAAAACAGTATAACCGAAGCCAGTATGTAAAAAACCGCTTGTTCAATCATTAAAAGTCGGTCTCCGACCGTCCCGTATCAGTGCGCCTCGGCTCCGCCGTACTTGCAATCTCCGGTGCCTGCAAGTGCTGGCGCGGGACCACCAGGTCACCAGCAGTATATCACACGAGCGCAATATCATTTCTGTCCTTTAACTTCTGTATTCTGACTTCTGCTGTTTATCCTTATCCGGACAGGCACATCCTGGATATGCAGCTGCTCCGCCGCCTTGGTGAAGTGTTTTTTTTCAGGGTTGTAAACAGTTCCCCAAAGGGAGTCTCCCCTTTTCCAGCATCTCACCATTTCATCTCTGGTGTTGAATACAGCCTCATAATCCAATGAATGCCAGATTGACTTGGGTTTTGTCGGGCAAGATTCCTCGCAGAACCCGCAGAAGTTGCACTTTCCGTAATCAAGCGCATACCATTCTATTTTGGGGACTCGTTTGCCCTCCGGGCTTGCGGCATTGGCCAGAGTTATGCATTTGGAAGGGCAGGCCTTGACACAAAGACCGCAGGCTATGCAGGTTTCTGCGTCATAAGCCGGCATCCCCCTGAACCTGGGATACGGGACCAGCTTTTCCGTGGG
>JBDRGJ010000142.1:0-7517 GCA_043817835.1 bacterium | reverse complement strand
GTCCTCCGGAACCTATAATTTCCAGTTCACCAAGGAAGAGTACGGTATGGTGAATTCGACAGGCGTGGCCGTGGGGACCGGAGGAGCCGTGCTGAATGTCTCCATGAGACGCGCTCCTGCCCTTATACTTACGCACTCCCTGCAGAATCCCGTCACCTCACAGTATGACCAGTGGGGCTGGACAAACGTTCACACGCAGAACTGGTCGACTATGTACAACGGGAGCCTGCGCCTGCTTGCCGGCACGACTGTTTTCGACGACGGCGGCAGGTGGGACTCTGTCACCAACCAGTTTATTACGCGGCGCAGGATGCGCTTTGACGTGGCGCCCGGCACTTATACCATCGAATCGCAGTTCTCCGGGTATGCGCCCTCCAGCACCACCGTCTACGTGGGACTTGCCGGTCTTACGGTAGAGATGCCGGCTTTCGTCAGAAAAGCCAATATCTCCGGCTCTGTCGGCCTGCCGGCCGGAGCAACCAACCAGTACGGCACCTGGATTTCGGTCAATGCCGTGCCCAAGAGCACCTCAACATTGAACTACGGAGCATGGGGCGGAATATGGCTTAATCCGGGCCAGTCATTAGGCACGTACAACATATTCGGAGTGAATCCGGGGACTTACACTATTTTCGGCCAGCTCCAGGGCTATTCCCAATCTTCGACGGGCCCTGTGACTGTGGCCAGCACCGACCTCACGGATGTGAACATTCCGCTTTTCGGACTGGGAGGAGCCATAACCGGGACAATAACGGTCACGGGCAATACTTCCTCTTTCACCAGGCCTTCATGGGCCGTTACGTGGCCGGCTCCGATAAGCGTTTACGTCAACGTATGGTCGCCGCAGACATTCAGCAACGGCTGGACACAGGTCTTCATTTCCACGGACCTGGCTTCAGCTTCCACCACATACCTGTTAACCGGGCTGGACAGGGGCACTACCTACCAGATGTTCGCCAACCTGGACTTCAACAGGCAGGGTTCGACTGAATTTATAGTGCCGGGCGGCTTCCCCAAGAATGCCTATGTCCCTGTCGGTACCAGTTCGGGAAATCTGAACTTTTCTTTCAAGATGGCTTCGGGTACCATAGCCGGAACCATACTTCTTTCGACGGCCGGCTTGGTTGGAAACGACTTCACAAAAGTTTCCATGACAGGGCGGATATTGCAGTCCCAGAATCCTTATGCCGCGGGGCGGGTTTTCTCGGTTCCCGATATAACCGTTCCGTGCGGAGCAGGGGGGGATTGCCTGCCGGGATACAGCAGCAGCACTGCTCTCGGAACGGCGACCTTCCGTGTGGAAGGCCTGGAGACACAGACGATGGAAGTAACGTTCACCTACTTCAAGACAGGCATTACCCGCACCTCGAGGGTATCGGTCATGAGCGGCTCCACCACCACGGTGACGGTGAATCTGCGGGAGCAGACATATCCGATAGCGGGCAGCATAATCAGCCAGGTCACCAATCCCAGATTCAACACGCCGTCCCTTATGGTGCAGAATTCCTCATTCACCTTTGCGGCCGGCTATCCCGCCGTTCCCTCCGGACATCTGCCGATAGAAGCGGTCAGAAGGACAATCACAAAGGACGGGCTTGTTGTGGCCGAAGGCTTTGACAGAAACACCACAAGGGTCGGTTACATAACCCAGACCGGTTCCTATACAATAACCGGGCTCCAGGAAGGGGTATACCTTGTACGCACGCTGCAACTGAAGGAATGCGCCACGTGCGAGGTGTCCGTGGCTTCGCTGGAAAAGCTTGTCACCGTAAGTTCCGCAGGATGGAACTCAGGCAAGGTGCTGGCGGACGGAATCCAGGTTGACACCGGCTCCGTCAACTTCACGCTGCTGGACGGGTGGAATATAAGCGGCGCCGTGTCCCTGGAAAACGCGGTGCAGGACGTCCGCAATCTGGAACTTTCGGTCTTTAATTACAGGAACGAGGTCGTGCGCTCCACCCGCATAGCGCTGGGCTCGCCGGGCTCTCCAGCAAGCTCGGTCAATTATTCCTTCCCGCGCCTGCGCGCCGGCGGTTTCTACACCATGTATGTCAAAGACCTTCCTGACGCATCCGGAGGCAGGGCCAGATACGCCGCTTCTCCGCTGAAATTCCCGGACAGGGGTACTTCCCCCAACGGACTGCAGTCAGACCTGTCCAGCCAGAACCTGACGCTCAAGCAGGGGGCCTTTATAAAAGGAAAACTCCGTGATGCAAGCTCGGGATCCGTCATAACCAGGTCCAACGTGACGATCCTTCCTCCCGGTTTCGGCTGCGCGGCTGTCTCCAATCCGTGGGTTCAGGGCGGTTATTACGTTTCGGTTTCCAGCGCGTACATGGTCGATTCCAAGCCCGGGCCCTGGCCGGTGGATTCGGACGGCACCTTCTGGATAGGACCCGTGATTCCGGACATAACTTACGACGTCCGCTGCGAGCAGCCCAACTGGGACGCGGGATACATGAGACAGGGCGCCCAGAATTTTGCCCCGGCCACAGTCTCCGGCATTGCACCCTCGGCCGGCGAGACCAAAGACCTCGATATTCTGGACCTCAATCCGGGACAATCCCTGTCGGGAGTCGTGCGCAGCAGGCAGAGCAGCCTGCCCCTGACCAATATAAAGGTGCTGGCAAAGCCCGCGTATGTGGAAAATCCCATCACCATACAGGCCATGACCGACATAAACGGCAGGTACAACCTGTGGGTTTCCACTTACATATCGCGGTATTTCGACCTGACAGCCGCGCCGAGGGAAAACAATATGGTGGTTGCCGAGGGCGGAAGCGCTTATATGCAGAAGATGCTCCTGGCGACAGACCTCACCCGCGTTACGACGGCAGATTTCCTGCTGGATGCTCTTACCGGCGGGGTTACTGGAGAGGTAATCACGGTTGACGGCGGAGCGCTGTCCTATCCTTTCGGCTCTGACAAGGGGCTGACTGCGGCGGCGGTGTTCATGCAGCCGTACGGGGTGATTTCATCCGAGAATCCTTTGGGCGACATAGAGACTATCACCGGTCCGGACGGACGCTTCAGCATACCGGGACTTTCCACCGGAGCATATACGATGTGCGTGGTAAGCCTGGGCTATTCGGTTTCCACTGCGACCGTCATGCTGACATCCACCAGCACCTACGATGCGGGAGTCACGATCCTCCAGAAAGGCGCAACTTTGACCGGGAGCATACAGAAAGCCGACCCGAACGCCCAGGGAGGATTCACGTCCCCAAGCGATGATGAAGTCGCCGCGGTGGCGGCTGCCAATGATGATTTCACCGAATTCGTGTTCGGTTCCGTGGAAACGGACGCCGTTTCAAAAATGGTGGAACGCTATACCATAACAGGCTTCAAGCCCGGGTTTGTTTACGCGCTGGCCTTGCTTCCGAAAAACGGAAGCGACCTGGTCTTCCCTTCAGAGGGAAGTTCGGTGAGTTTCGCCGTGGGCGAATCCACCGCGGTCAAGACGGTAAATCTGACCTTCAGGCCCGCGGTCGTTGATTGTTCCGCTGTCTCCAGAAAAGTGGGCAACGACCAGTTCCAGCTCAAATTCAACTGCTCCAAGGCATTCAGGAACATGACCACGCAGGACAACGACCTTTCCCTGATCATAAGCACCAGCGCGTTGGATTCGGCCGGAGCGGCTCTGGATTCTCCGGACGGGACCGGATATATGCTTGGAAGCGAATCGCGTCTTTTCGCGAATCGCAGGCAGGTCACGGCCGTTTACCGCAAAGCCGCGGGTGAAAGCAGGTTCAGCGTGCGCCTTAAAGCATACGCGAGCGCCGTTGACCAGACCACTGGGGACAATTTCCTTATAGACAAGGTCTATGACTTCTACACAGGCATAGCATCGGTAGCCACCGCAAGGGTCGCAAATATGCAGGGCGGCTCGCTGGAATTGGAGGCAGCCGAAGACGAGGCGGAAAATTCCAGAACCGAATTCGAAAAGGGGACATTCGCAATGGAGGGAGCGCTCAATGCCTCAGCCACAATACAGGTTACGGTGGGAATAAGGAGGGCCGACAACCTGAACGCGGCGCAGACCCAGGCTCTTTACGCCGGAAGTTCGGTGGATGAAGTCAGGGCCCTTTATGCCGATCCGAAAGCATTCCCGGCCGGCATGTTTGAGGCGATGAAAGCGCTGAAGGAACAGAAGGTGGGCAATTACAGGACCAGGGCGGGGGCGAACGCCGATGTCACGCCTTTCAGCGCGTTCTACGACATCTTCCTTCCGGCGGGAATAAGCCACGTGCTCAGGCAGCCGGCCAGGATAACGCTGACTTACGACGCGGATCTTTCTTCAGGGACAGATACGGACGATCTGAATGTCTATTACTACAATCCCGACAGTCAGAGGTACGTGCTGGAAAGTGCCGACAGGAGTATAGACGAGGAGAACCATACCGTATCGGTCAGCGTGGACCATCTGTCTGTTTTCGTGATTCTGGCCCAGGATCCTGTGAGCAATCCGCAGCTTTACGCCGGAGAACTGAAGGCCTATAACTTCCCGAATCCGTTCAACAACACCAGAACCAAGACCAAGAACACCAATAAGCTGGTGGTGTCCGGCGGTTATGATACGACCGACCCGGCCTGCACTACGCAGGGCACCTGCATAAGGGTCTTTGTTCCGCCCGGCGTCAGCGGGGACATGAATCTGAAAATATTCAATACAGCCGGCGAACTGGTGAAAGAGGAAAAACTGACCGGCTATACGGCAGGCACCACCAATGTCTGGCCGTGGGACGGCAAAAACAGCGCCGGCCGGCAGGTGGCTTCCGGTGTATATATCGGCGAAGTCAAAGTCGGCGGGAAAAAGGCCTTTTTCAAGATGGCGGTCATAAAGTCGTCCAAGTACGAATAGCGGCAAGCTGTAAGCGATAAGCGGTAAGTAAAAACAAATGATGTGCAGGTTTTTATGCAAATTATCACATACCGCTTACCGCTGAGCTAGTGTGCTGGCGCATAAATAGCTTTACAATAGCATATGACAAAAAAACGATTTTGTAGCCGCAAAGCGCCTGCCCGCCGTCTGTGTGGCGGGAAGCTTTGCCCAAAAGAATGCAGAGCTAGCGCTCTGCCGCTACAGTTCAAATGTAAAGGACTGTTAGCGCCAGCACACCAGACACTTTGAAGAGACGGGAGCATATATATGAATATCCTCATTAAAACGATTTCAGTTTTGCTGATTACGGTGTTTATAATCCCTGTTTTGGGCATCAGCGGAGTTTCAGCCGCCTCAAGCAATGCGGGGACCAGCGCGGCGCAGTTCCTCAAGCTGGGCGCAGGTTCCAGGGCGGGGGCCATGGCGGAGGCATACACCGCCGCGGCCGACGACGTGTATTCCGGCTATTACAATCCGGCGGGACTTACAGGCATGAACGTGCCGGAGTTTGCGGGACAGCATGTAAGCTATTTCCAGGACATGAGCTATGAGTACCTGGCGTTTGCCTTTCCTTTCGACAAAAAGGACGGATATTCCAGGCAGGCTGTCGGATTTTCAGTCTATAGCCTGTCGGTCAGCGACATGGAAAGAAGGACCGAGGACACTCTGCTGGCGGCCGGGCTTTTCGATTCATCGGAGTCCGCCTATGCCCTGAGCTACGCTTACCGCCTGCGTGAAAATTTCAGCATGGGCGCCACGCTTAAATACGTCAGGGAGAAGATAGACACCGAGTCGGCCGGAGCGGTTGCCGGCGACGTCGGCCTGCGCTACAGGCCACTGGAGAACAGGCCGCTGCACATAGGGCTTGCCGTGCGAAATTTCGGTTCCAAGGTGGATTTCGGCGACGGCGCCGATCCGCTGCCTCTCGGCGGAGCGCTGGCGTTTGCCTATTCCTTCGCCGCCGGATTGAAGGCTGACGTTGATTTCGTGAAGTATCGCGACACCGATCTCATCGTGGCGGCGGGGGCCGAATATTCGCGGGAGATAAGCGAAAAACTTTCCGGAGCGCTGCGCTTCGGCTATACCACGCACAACAGGGATGTGGACGGCCTAAAAGGAATAGCTGCCGGGGCCGGATTGAAATATGCGAGGCTGAGTTTCGATTTTGCCTGGGTCCCGTTCGGCGACCTGGGTAATACCTTCCGATACACGCTTTCAGCCAGATTCTAAAGAGAGTGTTACTGACAGTCACCCAAGTAATGTCCCCCCTGGAGGCTTGAGTTTGAGATGGATGCGAGGCGCGACGAACGAGCATACCGGCGGTCTGTGAGCGAGGAGCAACGAAGTAGCCGCTCAAAGGCAAGCCTCCTTTTCCCTTCGGAAAAAGGCCGCGCATTTTTGGGCTGCGACTGCGTCACTCGTCGCTTACATAGCCCCGCTATGCTCGCTCCTCGTTCCTTGTCTCGCTCCAAACCTGCGCGGCCAGAGAGGACATTACTTGGGTGACTGTCAGTAAGCTGTAAGTTGTAAGCGGTAAGTTAAAGAAACCGGGTCGTTTATGCTGTTTTTGTGTGGACTTACCGCTTACCGCTGAAACACTTTTTCTTCCTTTCCCCCGCCGTCTTGTTTCAGGTATAATTAAACAGGAATTCCTCAGTGATATACCCTGAACCCGCTACCCTATCCCCTGCATACGATAGGTTTAAACAAAAGTGTCAGGGTATTATTGACTGAAGGAACTGTCTAAATAAATGACTAAGACCACTATGACAGACAACTGCGTCATCCTTTTTCTGACAGCTCCGGTCCAGGACAAAATAAGCCGTGACATGAAAGAGGCCTTCGGACCCGAAAGGGCCTGCCATATATACACCGATATGGTCAGGGAAATTTTTGCCTCTCTGAAGCTGCTTAAAAATGTTTATACGGTGCTGGTTTATGAGCGCACATCCAAGTATCCCGATTTGCTCTGGCTGGACCAGGAGGACCCCGGTTTTATGGAGCCCCAGGCAAAAACGGAAGAAGCCAGAGTGACGGATGCCGTTAAATGGGCTTTCAGCGCCGGCGCAAAAAAGGTCGCCGTGCTTTCCGCTCAATCGCCGGGAGTGCCCCTGGACTGGATTGAAAACGCTTTTCCCCTCGTGAACGACAGGAGCGTAGCCGTCGGGGCGGATCAGGACGGAGGGCTTTATTTTTTTGCGCTTTCCTCCGCGGCGGGGACAGAGCTTCTTGAAGGCTGGCCCTGGTCCGGCAGAAAGGCCTGCGAGGAGATAGCGGAAAAGGCAAAAAAACTGCGTTTCACGGTTAACAGCATGCCGGAATTTTACCGCGTAAAGAACGAACAGACTCTGCAGCAGTGGACGGATAACAGGGAAAAAATCACCTATCCGTCGCCCGCTTCCTCCAGACTTGCGGAAAAACCCGCCGAGTAACTGAGCTTTCATTAAATAATGGATACACTGGCCTGGTCGATTTTTGGAGTGAGACAAGGAACGAGGAGCGCGCATAGCGGGGCTATGACAGCGACGAGTGACGCAGTCGCAGCCCAAAAGCGTCCGGCCTTTTCCCGAAGGGAAAAGGAGGCTTGCCTTTGAACGGATGCTTCGTTGCTTTTCGCTCGCAGACCACCGGTATG
>JBDRGJ010000141.1:0-8935 GCA_043817835.1 bacterium | reverse complement strand
GTATGCTTGCAGGCTGGTAAGCAGGTATGCTTTTCAGCGCCTACAAGCTTACTCGCCTACTAGCCAAATAGACTAACTGCCTACAGCCTATCCCTGTCCGACAACTGGCACCCGCCTGACATCGGTCGGGCAGGGGCGGGCACCTGAGAAGTTACCCTTGGGTTGTAAAATACCAGATAAGCAGGGCTATGATAAGAGCCAGAAGTTTTATCTGCCAGTTTTTTTGTACGAATTCGGGGATGGTCATGGGCTTATTGCAAAACATGTTTTGCGGATGCGGATTCCGGATTTAAGCCTTGCCCTTGCCGCCCGGCGCAGCCGGCTGCCTGCCGGACTTGCGCAGCAGGGTCTTCTCCGCCTTGGACCGGTACAATTCTTGGAGCTGTTTTTCAAGCTCATCCGCGATCACCGGCCTCTGCATATGTCCGCCCCTGGCCAGGGAAATTGTCCCGTTCTCCTCCGAAACCATTATCACCAGCGCGTCGCAGATTTCGCTCAGACCCACCGCGGCCCTGTGCCTCATGCCGAGTATCTTGGAAAGCTCCTGCTGCTGGGTAAGAGGAAGGGTGCAGGCCGCAGCAACGACACGGCTCCTGGCCAGAACCACAGCTCCGTCATGAAGAGGGGTCTTGTTGTGAAAAATGGAAAGAAGGAGTTCTTTGCTGATTTCGGCGTTGAGCGTGATGCCGCTTTCGACTATATCGCGCAGGCCCATCTCCTGCTCCAGGACAACAAGCATACCCGTCCTGCTTTCTGAGCAGTATTTTACGGCATCCATCAATTCCCCTATAAACTCAAATTCGTGGGAAACAAGCAGCCGTCCCAGCGGCTGGCTGCCCAGATTGGCAAGAGCAGAACGTATCTCCGGCTGGAAAACTATTATGAGAAGGAAAATGCCCGCGACCCAGAACTGCTGGAGAAGCCAGATGGCGGCGCTCAAGCCCAATCCTTTGGCAGTCGCAGTTATTATGGCCAGGATAAGCACTCCCCAGACCACGTTCATGGCCCTGGTGCCCTGGATGAGCAGGATGAGCCTGTATACCATGTAGTATACGACCAGGATGTCAACCGCATTCCAGAGGTATGCTGTCATTTAGTGCACTATGCGGCGGCTTCCGCGTTTTTAACGCTGTCGGAACCGTTCAGAAATTTTTTCAGGCCGGAAGGCGCTATGCCGTGGGCTTCGAGGATCTGGTCTATCTCCTCCGAAACGATGATTTCTTTCTCAACAAGCTTTGCGGCCAGGGCTTCCAGAGCAGCCCTTTTGGAAAGGATTATCTCCTTCGCTTTCCTGTGGCATTCCCCCACTATGCGTTTGACCTCTTCATCTATGAGACGGGCCGTGTTTTCGGAATATGCGGCCTGCCGGGAGATGTCCCTGCCCAGAAAAATCTCGCTCTCGTCCTTTTTAAGCGAGATGGGCCCCAGTTTTTCGCTCATCCCGAACTCGGTCACCATCTTAATAACGTACGAAGTCATCCTGGAAAGATCGTTATGGGCCCCGGTGGTCACTTCGTTAAAAACCACTTCCTCCGCCGCCCTTCCGCCCATCAATACCGTAAGCCTGTTCATTACCTCGGTCTTTGTCGTCAGGTATTTATCCTCTATGGGCAGTTGCAGGGTATAGCCAAGGGACGGACCGCGGGGTATGATGGAAACCTTGTGCACGGGATCACAGCCCGGCAGGACCCTTGCGACAAGCGTGTGTCCGCTCTCATGGTAGGCGATGATGTTTTTTTCCCTGGCTGAGATTATCCTGCTCCTGCGCTGGGGGCCGGCCATGACCCTTTCTATGGACTCCTCCAGTTCCGCCATCTCGACACCACTTTTGTCATGCTTGGCAGCCAGTAAGGCAGCCTCGTTTACGACATTGGCCAGGTCCGCCCCGACGAAACCCGGAGTATGCCTGGCTATGACTGAAAGGTCAGCCCCCGGCATAAGCTTTATTTTTTTGGCATGTATTCCCAGTATCTCCGTCCGGCCCTTAATATCGGGGACGGGAACGTTGACGTGCCGGTCGAATCTGCCGGGGCGCAGCAGGGCCGGGTCCAGCACGTCAGGCCTGTTTGTCGCCCCTATCAGTATTACGCCCTGTTTGGATTCAAAACCATCAAGTTCGACCAGAAGCTGATTGAGTGTCTGTTCCCTCTCGTCATGGCCGCCGCCTATGCCGGCGAAGCGGTGCCGTCCGACCGCATCGAGTTCGTCCACAAAAATTATAGCCGGGGCGCTCTTCTTGGCCTGTTCGAAAAGGTCGCGGACGCGCGAGGCACCCACTCCGACAAACATCTCAACAAACTCGGACCCCGATGATGTGAAAAAATTAACTCCGGCTTCTCCGGCCACGGCTCTGGCAAGCAGGGTTTTGCCGGTGCCGGGCGGACCGTAGAGAAGCACTCCCTTAGGCAGCTCTCCTCCCAGCTGCTGATACTTTTTGGGATTTTTGAGGAACTCCACCATATCCTGGAGTTCCTCCTTGGTCTCGTCGCAGCCCGCCACGTCGGCAAATGTCACCTTCTGCTTGCCCAGGTCCTGCTGCTTGGCTTTGGAGCGGCCGAAAGCCATCGCCTGCTTGCCTCCGGCCTGGGCCTGACGCATGAAAAGGAACCACCACAGAAAGACAAAAATCAGGATCCAGCCTACGTTTACTATAACCGCAGTGATCCAGCTTCTGTCCATCTCCCCGGCAAAGGAACTTACCTTTGCCTCCTCCATCTCCTCTATAAGCTTGGGATCCGAAAGAGGCACTGTCCGGAAACGCAGCGAGGCGCCGCCCTCATACAGTTCTCCGCGGATAAGATCCGGCCGCATTATAACCTTGGTGACGGAACCTGCCCGCACTTTCTGCTTGAACTCGGAGTAGGGAATATCTTTTTCGGTGCCGACTTTCCTGAAGCTCTGGTAAAGCATCAGGAAAAGCATGAAACCAAGCACCCAGAAAGCTATCTGCCTGATATTTTTCATCTGCCTGCCTTTCCGGCCCCTGTCAGTTGAACGGATTTTTTAAGCACTCCCACGTAAGGAAGATTGCGGTATATCTCATTGTAGTCCAGCCCATAACCCACCAAGAACTGGTTAGGAACCGTGAAACCGACATACTTTATGGGAACGGATATTTTTCTGCAATCGGGCTTGTCCAGAAGGACGCATATTTCCAGGGACTTCGGCCTGCGGGTAGCCATATTTTCCAGCAGATAGCCCAGTGTAAGACCGGAATCCACTATGTCCTCGACTATGATCACGTCCCGTCCTTCTATGTTTTCCCGCAAATCCAGGAGAGTTCTCACCACGCCCGTGGATTTCGCGCCTGAATAGGAAGAAAGGCAGATAAAGTCCACGCGGCAGTCTATCCTGATGTTTTTGAGCAGATCCGAAAGAAAAACCGCGCCGCCTTTAAGGACTCCGACGAGCGTCGGAATCCTGCCGGCATAATCGGCGGTAATTTCCCTGCCCAGCCAGGCCACCTTTGCCTGTATGCTTTCGGGAGTTATGAGCACTTTCTCCACGTCATCATGATAATGTCTGCCGGAGATCTCTTTCCGCGCCGATTCCGCGCAGAACCGACCCGATTTATGAAATTTCATTCATAGAATATATTTTTTAATGACAGCTAAAGTCAACTGCCGCCCCTTCCGGCCAATATGACGGTTGACATGCGCCGGTAAAAGTTGATAAAGTTAGTTTCCGTCTTTTAAGGCGGTAAATCAGCGTCTTTATGGAGATAAAACCAATTGTTTTATAAAAAAGAAGTCAGGCCAAAACTCAACCAGCAGATAAACGCCCCGTCCGTAAGGCTACTGGATTCGGACGGCACGATGCTAGGAATCAAGCCCCTTTCAGAGGCTCTTGCCCTGGCAAGAACCCGCGGACTCGACCTGATAGAGATAGCGCCGCAGGCCAAGCCCCCTGTGTGCAAGGTGCTGGACTACTCCAAGTACTGTTATGAGAAGGAAAAGCAGGAGAGGGATGCGCGTAAAAAGCAGAAAGCCGGCGTGCTAAAGGAAATACGGCTGAAGCCCCGGATAGCTTCGCATGATCTCGACACAAAGCTTAAACATGTGGAGGAATTCCTGCGTGAGCACGACAAGGTGCGAGTGACGGTTATCTTCCGCGGAAGGGAAAACCAGCACAAGGATCTGGGCCGCAATATGCTCACTTCAATCCAGACCCGCCTGTCCCCCGTGGCGGTCATGGAAGGCAACGTACAGCAGATGGGCAACAGGATGTCCGTGACCTTTACCCCCAAGCACTGACCGGGAAAAATATTATGCCTAAAATAAAAACCCACAGCGGCGCAAAAAAGCGGTTTAAAAAGACAACCACTGGGAAGTGGCTCCATCGCAGGTCAGGACTGCGCCACCTGCTGACCGGCATGAGTTCCAAGCGGGGACGGCACCTGCGCCGCGCCGGCACTCTCGAAAAGACCGACTCAGAAGGCAGGGTGCTGAGAAAATATCTGCCATACAAGTAAGTTGCGGCAAGATAAGAATGCCGGTGATTGTTGATAAGTTTATACGTAAAAAGAGACATACATGGGATGGAACGTATCACTTTATAACCGTATCACCGCTGTTATCTCCGTTGTCAATTAATGGAGTTTTTGCGTCATGAGAATAAAATTCAGTGTCAGCAGACATAAAAGAAAGAAAAAAATATTCAAGGCCGCCAAAGGCTACTATAGCAATAAGCGCAACCACCTCCGACAGGCTACCCAGCAGCTGAAAAAGTCGCTGGTGCACGCCTACACCGGGCGAAAGGACCGCAAGAGCGAAACCAGGCAGCTCTGGATTGCAAGACTCAACGCCGCCGCCCGCGAAGAAGGTTTCACCTACAGCCGCCTCATCAACGGACTCAAGAAAGCCGGCGTCACTCTCAACCGCAAGATGCTGTCCGAGATGGCCATAAAGGACCCGGCCTCGTTCAAACAACTTATCATGCTCTCCAAAAATGCATGACACCGGAGCAGTGGCTGCGGCAGATTGCCTGCGTTAAAAATGACTTCCTGAACTCGGCTCCCCGGTCCGCAAGCCTTGAGGAACTGGATTCCATCAAGGTGCAGTGCCTGGGGAGGAAAGGCGCGCTCACCGAGCTTCTGAAGCTTCTCAAGGATTTCACCATCGAGGAGCGCAGGGAACTCGGTCCGGCCGGTAATTCCCTCAAAGAAGAACTTACATCCCTCATCGACAAAAAGCATGCCGAACTCTCCCGCCTGTCCATCGATGCGGAGTTGTGCGGTGTGCGGCTTGATCTGACCCTGCCCGCGTCTCCTCTCCCGGAAGGCAGGCTTCACCCCCTGACCCTGACAATGCAAAGGATGACACAGGTACTTTCCGGCCTGGGCTTCATCCGGGCAGAGGGACCGCTCATCGAGACCGAATATCACAACTTCGAGGCGCTCAACATCCCGGCGGACCACCCTTCCAGGGACATGCACGATACATTTTATCTGAAGGCCGGGGACTCCGGCGGCAAACCTCTTCTCCTGCGCACCCACACCTCTCCCGTCCAGATACGGCGGATGGAAAAGACTTCTCCGCCCCTCAGGATAATGGCCCCTGGCAGGGTTTTCCGCCATGAAGCTGTAGACGCCGGCCATTCGGCCGTCTTCCATCAGCTGGAGGGGTTTTACGTAAACAGGCTCGTATCCATGGCTGACCTTAAAGGCACACTGCTGAACTTCATGCGCGGCCTCTTCGGCCCTGAAGCGGCCGTACGTTTCAGACCTTCATACTTCCCTTTCGTTGAGCCCGGAGCCGAAGTGGACTTGCGCTGCGTCTTCTGCCGGGGCTGCCCTGCGTCCCGGCAGACTCCGTCGCCTTGCCGGGGCTCCGCTTCCAAATGCCCGGTCTGCAAGGGCACGGGCTGGCTGGAGATGCTAGGCGCGGGGATAATACATCCCAATGTTTTGAAGACTGTGGGCTATGACCCTGGACTCTGGAGCGGCTTCGCCTTCGGAGTGGGAGTGGAGCGCGTGGCCATGCTGCTTTACGGCATAAGCGACATCCGCACATTTTACGAGAACGACCTGAGGGTGCTGGAACAGTTCTAAGGGCTGTAGCACGATGATACGATTATATGTTGATATATTTATATGTACCGGCATATATTTTTATATGTCACCTTATCAACCTATCAGCATATCACCGACGTTCTTACGCTTGTGACGTGGTGACCTGGCGACGTGGTGACTTGGTGTCCCGGTGACATTGTGACCTGGCGGCTTATTGTATGAAGATACTTTACAACTGGCTGAAGGAATTCGTAAGCATAGAACTGACGCCCGAAGAGCTGGCGGAAAAACTTGTCGCGCTGGGTTTCTCAGTTGATTCGATAGAGACTGCAGGCGCGGATTTCGAAGGCGTCCGGGTCGCCGAAATACTTAAAATCGACAGGCACCCCAACGCCGACCGCCTTTCCCTGTGCGATATAACCGACGGGGAACAGCGCCTGACGGTGGTCTGCGGAGCCAAGAACATAGCCGTGGGACAGAAAGTGCCTTTTGCAAAAGCGGGCGCAAGACTGCCGGGCGGCATTCTTCAGAAGGCAAAAATCCGCGGAGTGGAGTCACAGGGAATGATCTGCGCCGCCGGCGAACTCGGCCTGAAAGGCTGTCAGTCCGACGGCATAATGGTCCTGCTTCCGGACACAGTCACGGGATCGGACGTTTCATCGCTTTTTCCTGAAAAAGACCGGGTACTGGAAGTGGATGTAATGCCAAACAGACCGGACTGCCTTTCCCACATGGGAATGGCCCGGGAGCTTGCCGCCTCCCTCGGTCTTCCTCTGATGAAACCCGGGACCGCCAGGCTCTCCTGCGAAGAAGCCTGCATGCCGGTCAGCATACGGGAACCTGAACTCTGCCCCAGGTACTGCGGCATGGTCGTCAGGAATGTGGCCGCGGCCATGTCTCCGGCATGGCTGGCCTGGCGTCTGGAAGCGATGGGGTCCAGACCCAGGAACCTGCTGGTGGACGTTACCAATTACGTGCTTTACGAACTGGGCCAGCCTCTGCACGCCTTCGACACTGATCTTCTGCGCGGGCAGGAAATAACCGTGCGCAGGGCCCTCCCGGGAGAGCGCCTTCTGACACTCGAGGAAAAAACTCTGGAACTCAGGCCTGACTGGCTCGTGATAGCGGACAGGGAACGGCCCGTGGCGCTGGCAGGGGTCATGGGCGGACTTGAAACAGCAGTCAGCGGCAAAACCCGGAATATTTTCCTGGAATCCGCCTGTTTTAATCCCGTTTCCATCAGGAAGACATCAGTCGAATCGGGAATAAAGACCGAATCCTCACACCGCTTTGAAAGAGGAACGGATCCCGAAGCTGCTTCATATGCCTGCCTTAGGGCCGCAGAACTGATAACACGGGCCTGCTCCGGCGCAGCTGCCTCAAAACTTTCAGACACCCGCACGGCACATCCGGAAAGGCCTTCCATGGAGATTTCGGCGGAGAGCATAAATTCCATACTAGGGACTTCACTCCCGGATGAAAAAATCCTTTCGTGCCTGAAGACCATAGATCCTTCGCTGGGCGCAAAAGACCCGAATTGCAACTTCACACCCCCGAGCTGGCGCAGGGACATCTCGACTGTCTGGGATGCGGCGGAGGAAGTGGCGCGCATCCTGGGTTACGATGTGATACCGGCAGCTGAAGCCCCTGTCCCGATGGGGGGAAGCGGAGAGCCGGCTTCGGTCATGCTTTGCGAAAAACTGCGCTCCCGCCTGGTTTCATCCGGTTTCTGCGAAATTTACACCTACGATTTTGTATCAGCCCGGGAGCTTGCCAGCGCCGCTTTCGAGACAAAGAGGGCCGTCAGGCTGGCAAACCCCCTCTCCTGCGATTGGGAATATCTGCGGCCCTCCCTTCTGCCGGGACTCCTGCGGGCACTTTCGCACAACGCAAACCGCGGCGTGAACACAGCCTGTCTGTTCGAACTGGCCACCGTCTATGACATGGTGGGAAAAGAGCCGAGAGAGCGTCTCTTCTGCGCAGGCATCATGTATGGAACCTTCCCGGCCGCGGTTTTCTGGAAAAAGGAACGCGTGTCATCTGTGGATTTTTTCCACCTGAAGGCCGCCGTGTCGCGGCTTCTGCGCGGCTTCAGCCGGGTTGAGACGGCAAGGCCGGAAAGGGCTCCGGCCTTGTTCCACCCCGGGCTCTGTCTCGAAGTCAGCAGGGATGATTCCCTGCTCGGATGCTACGGCAGGCTTCACCCTTCGGCGGCGCAGGCATGGGAGCTCAAAAATCCTGACGCCTGGATATTTGAATTCTGCCTGGATCCTCTCTCCCGGCACGCGGGACTGGACTTTTTCTCTTCAGCCCCGAGGGTCTCTCCCGTTTCTAATTTTCCGTCATCCTGGCGCGACATATCGGTGGTCCTGGAATCGGCGACACCGTGGGAAAAAGTTCTCGCGCAGACGCTCGCAGCCGCAGGGCCGTCCCTTGCCAACACGAACCCGGTGGATCTTTACGAGGGAAAAGGCATCCCGGAAGGCTTTAAAAGCCTGAGCGTCAGGCTGACTTTCTCCCTGCCGGACAGAACGCTCACCGACACGGAAGTGGATAAGAGTGTCGGCAGAATACTGGAAACTCTTTCTTCCTCGCTGGGCGCAAAACTGAGAACCTGAAGGAACCAGTGACCGGTGGCGAGTGATTAGTCACTAATCGCCATTAATTATTTGCACTGTTTTTAATGCATAACAGAATAAAAATTCTTGAGGACCTCGTATCCGAAACCGCGTCCAGGATAAAGAAACTGGAAGAGGAAAACGTCATATTGCGCAGGCAGGTGGATTCCCTTTCTTCCGAGGCCAAAAGAATGTACGAAGGCATGAAAAGGCTAAGGCAGCTGGAAGACTGGAAGGCACGTCTCAAGAACCGCCTTCAGAAACTTTGTTCAAGGATAGACAAAGCGATAGGATAATATGTTGATAT
>JBDRGJ010000140.1:0-4317 GCA_043817835.1 bacterium | reverse complement strand
GGCTCCAGTTCCATCAGGGAGTGGACATGGCGGAGGCGATGGCTGAAACAGTCAACTACGCCAACAGGGCAAGGGCCTACATGCCTGCGGGAACGCGACCGGCCTTCGTGATGCGTTTTGACTCGGGCAATGTCCCCATAGGCAATCTTGTCTTCACCAGCAAAACCCGCACTTTGGCACAGTTGCAGGACCTGGTGCTTAACACTATCCGCCCGCTTTTCGCCACGCTTCCCGGACTGTCGGCTCCTCCTCCTTTCGGAGCCAGCCAGCGCAGCATAGAAATAGTGGTGGACCCGAAAAAGGCGCTGGAGTATAATCTCTCCCTTGACATTGTGGCGGAAGCTGTGCGCGACGCCAACGTGATAACCGCTTCCGGCAACATGCGGCTTGGAAAGCTCTACCCCGCGGTTCCCCTTAATTCCAATATAAGCGAAATAAAAG
This sequence comes from bacterium, assembly GCA_043817835.1. Classification (GTDB taxonomy): domain Bacteria; phylum Elusimicrobiota; class Elusimicrobia; order Elusimicrobiales; family CAZFMJ01; genus JBDRGJ01. The sequence continues at coordinate 3,876 of JBDRGJ010000140.1, read as the reverse complement.
AACTTGAAAACGTTCCATTACGCCTGGGGACATACCCTACTGTTTTCCTCAAAGACATCGCCCAGGTCAAAGACGGCTCCGACGTGCAGACCGGCTACGCGCTTGTAAACGGTCACCGCACTGTCTACCTGCCGGTCACCAAGCGCACCGAAGCCTCCACTCTTGCCGTCGTAAAACAGGTCAGGAAAAATCTGCCGAAATTCCAGTCCCTGCTGCCCGACGACGTGAAGATGGATTATGTTTTCGACCAGTCGGTCTACGTCAAAAACGCAATACACTCGTTATTTATAGAGACCATCCTGGGAACTATACTTACAGGAATTATGGTCCTGATTTTCCTGAGAGACTGGCGCAGTTCCCTTATAATAGTTCTCAATATTCCCATAGCGCTTCTGGGAGCCGTCATAGGCCTGCGCATAACCGGCCAGACCATAAACATAATGACACTGGGCGGATTCGCCCTTGCCGTGGGAATTCTGGTGGACGAGTCCACTGTGGCGATGGAAAACATCCATGCCCACCTTGCAAGAGGCAAGACAATAGCCAGGGCCGCCCTTGACGCCACAACCGAGACGGCTGTGCCGCGTTTCCTTGCCATGCTCTGCATACTTGCCGTATTCATACCTTCTTTTTTCATGGCGGGGACTCCCAAGGCGCTTTTTGTCCCGCTTTCGCTGGCTGTAGGATTTGCCATGGCAGGCGCTTATCTCCTTTCGAGCAGTTTCGTGCCTGTTCTTTCCACCTGGATGCTTCGCAGCGAAAGCAATGCGCAGCGCAAAAGCCCGGCTTCAGGCTTCGTCGCGATGCAAAACCGCTATGGCGACGCGATTAAAAGTCTCATGCCTCACAGGGGGCCTGCAATTACGGCGTATCTCGCCGCGGTCGCGGTATTAATCGCCCTTTTAAGTCTGCGCATCGGCACAGAGATGTTCCCGCATGTGGACCTGGGACAGCTCCAAATGCGGCTCAGGGCGCCGGCCGGCACTTATATCGACACCACTGAAAGCATCACTCTGAAAGCAATAGACATAGTAAAAGAAGAGGTCGGCCCTGAAAACGTAGCCGTTTCGCTGGCTACGATAGGACTCCCTCCTCCCAGCTTCCCTGTCAATAACATTTATCTCTGGTCATCGGGACCGCATGAGTCGATTCTGCAGGTAGCCCTTAAACACGGCACAGGAATACATGTGGAAAAGCTTGCTGAACGCCTGCGCCGCAGGTTCGCGCAGGATATGCCCGAAGTCAAAGTCTCCTTCGAGCCCAGCGACATAATAAGCAGGGTCATGAGCCAGGGAGCCCCGACTCCGGTGGAAATCATGGTAAACAGTCCGGACATGGACGCCAGCCGGGGGTATGCGCAGAAGATAATAGAAGTCATTTCTAAAATACCGTCTCTTCGCGACATACAGTTCGGCCAGACCCTGGACTATCCTTCTGTTAAGATCACTGCCGACCGCAAAATCGCCGGAATCCACGGACTGACCCTTGCGAAAATAGGGCGGGCGCTTCTGGTGAACACTTCCACAAGCCGGCATGTGGTGCCTAATTTCTGGTCCAATCCAAAAACCGGAAGCGTCTACGAAATCCAGGTGGAAGTGCCGATGGAAAAAATAAATTCCATTGATGCCGTGAAAAACGTGCTCGTGTCCGCAAAAGGCGGCGGGGTGCCGCTTAAAAACTTCGCCACGGTGGTCTCTTCAACCGTCATGGGACAGTACGACCGCTTTAACATGCAGAGGGCGCTTACTGTCACCGCCAACATCGCGGGCGAAGACATGGGCTCCGTATCGCGGAAAATAACATCCGCGCTTAAAAAAATAGAAAACCTCAAACCCCGCGGGGTATCGGTAGCCGTCCGCGGGCAGATAATGCCCATGAATGAAATGTTCAACGGGCTTACCATCGGCCTTCTGGTCGCGATTATCGCGATATTTCTGCTTCTTGCGGCGAACTTCCAGTCGCTGAAGCTTTCGTTCGTTGTGCTCTCCGCCATCCCAGCCGCAATAACGGGAACGGCCGTGATGCTTTGGCTTACCGGCACGACGCTTAACGTTCAGTCGTTCATGGGAGCCATCATGACTATAGGAGTAGCCGTAGCCAACGCCATATTGCTGGTGACCTTCGCGGAAAAAAGCCGCCTGGGCGGGCTGCCGGCTTCGGAGGCGGCGGTGGAAGGAGCCAGAAGCCGCCTGCGCGCTATCCTCATGACAAGCGGAACCATGATCATCGGAATGATACCGGTCGCGTTGGGATGGGGGGAGGGAGGACAGCAGACTACCCCGCTTGGAATAGCGGTAATAGGAGGGCTTGCCGCCGCCACACTGGGCACGCTGACGGTTCTTCCTCTGGTTTACGCGGCGGTTCAGAAAAAAAGTCCCGTCCGCACCGCTTCGCTTGACCCTGATGACCCGCAAAGCGCGTATTATATGGAGAAGACCAGGTGAAAGGCCAGAAATGGATGGTATTGTGTCTTGCGGCAGTACTTAGCGCCGCTGCTTTGGTTCATGACGCAGAAGCGGCTCAGAGGGAGTTGACCATCGCCGAGGCGCTTATCTCTGCCGAGAAGGTCAACCCTGAGATGAAAGCGGCCCTCGCCCAGGTGGAGCAGGCCCGTGAAAACGTGAAAATGCTTAAATCCGGCTATTACCCCAACCTGTTAATCGAGGGGCAAAAAGGCTATGGCTCTCCTGCAGAGAAAAGAACCGGGGTCATGGGCCAACCCCATGCGATCAATCCCACCGGAGGACTTTCATCAAAAATCACTCTTTTTGACGCTACCAGGGACTATACACTGAAGTCTGCGCGGCAGAAACTTCTCGCCGCGCAGGAGCAAAGCCGGATAGTCCGCTACAAGCTTTACCAGAACGTGCTTCAGCTGTTTTTCGCGGGAGTGCGCTACAGGGGCCAGCGGGAAGTGTGGGCGGACATGGCGCATGAGATCGACAAGGTAGTCCAAAAAGTGGACGACTTGGTAAGAACGGGCCAGCATTCGGTTGTCGAACGCCTTTTGCTTCAGGACCCGGTGATCGATGCGGCCATGAACCGGGCAGTTTATGCCGAACGCTACCGGTGGGCACTCAGTCAGCTGGCTATTATCACGGAACTTGACGAAAATGAATTTGCGTGCCCGCTCCCGGATGCGCTCACGGAAAAATATCCGGAGGATTTTGACGCTTCAGGCACCAGCCCGGCCCCTGCCAGGGCGAAAGCGGAGGCCGAAGCGGCCCGCACGGGAATTTTAGTGAGCTCCTCGAAACGCCTTCCCAAAATTCAGGCTCTTGCCAATATGGGAACTTATGAAAAAACCCGCAGCGGCAGCGTGTCAATGAACTACTATTCCGCCAATCTCGCGCTCAGCCTGCCCTTATTTGAGGGGTTCAAAGTCACCAACGCGATTAAAAAAGCGCGGGCTTTCTCTGAAGAAAAGGAAAATGGACTGAAATCCGCGATGCTTGAGCTTGCCCGGGCCAACGCGCGCTACGATGAAACGACAGAAGTTTCCAGGGTGAAACTGCAATATCTCAGGCAGGGGCGGGAAATCGCAAAAGACGGATTGGATCAGGCGACAATAAGATATCTTTCTTTTGAAGGCCCGCTTAATGAAGTCCGCGAAGCGATAAGAAACCTGGCCCGCGCAAGAACCCAGACAATCGACACGACTGTCGACCTGCTTCAGGCGCTGGGTTCAAAAGCGGTACTGAACGGCGCAACTCCGCGTCAATAACGTCTCCCGAATTTTCCGCGGTTTTCCTGCGATTGACCCCGAGGCTCCGCACTGCAGCTTTGTTTCTCAAGTGACTTCCTCCGCCCCGCAAGGGGGGCGGCATCTTTCATGAAGCGGAAACTCCTCCGTAGCCATTCATCCCCAGGCGTTAA
>JBDRGJ010000139.1:0-9075 GCA_043817835.1 bacterium | reverse complement strand
AAAAGCTGTACCCGGGAGGTTGTAATACCGGTAAGCTCCTATCAGGGTGTTTTTGGCTTTATCCTGGAAGGATAATGCTCCTTTTTGCTCCGCCATATTGCCCATGACATTTCCAAGGACAGCCTGGGTTCCGAAAGCCAGACCAATAACGGCGCCGACGGAAATTGCCGAAGCAATGGCTACCCGCGCTATCTCGCCGCGATTAGCGGAAACAGTTGTTTTTATCTTGTGAAAGATGCGTGAAAGCCCGGACTTATGCTCCTGCGCAGGCTTCGGTTCGTTCTGCTTCGGGGAGTTTCTGATTTTCTGCATCACGCCGTCCAACTTCCTGCCCATCTTATCCGCTTCCGGACGTTTTAACAGCTTATAAGCCGTCTTGTAAGCGAGTTTGCCCGCTTTTTCGCCGGCGCCCAAAATTGAAAAAGTCATTCCGAAGTAAGTCGCTACAGGATTGCCTGTAAAAACACCTCCTGCCATAAGCGCCAGTCCTGCCGAGAAGCGCAGGGCTGTCGAATGCCTGTTTATGAACTCTGCAACGGGCCGGGCTTTGCCGAGTATGTCCGAGTTGAATTTCAGGGACTTTATCGCGGAGCCTGTCAGATAATAGGCTGCGGCAGCCGGTCCCCAGAATATGTTGCTTATTAAGCCGATGGTGGCGCCTGTGGCGACGATGCCCGCGACGCGGGAAACCCGTCCCCTCCAGTTGGCAGGCGGTCGGTCGCGCAAAAGGCTCGATTGCGGCTTAGGGGGAGCATGCTGTGCCGTATCGCCCGGTTTCATCTGCCCGGATGGGACAGGAGAAACTGTTCCGGGCTGCGTGCCGCTTGTGTCCACTGTTTCCGTCAGGCCGTCTGCAACAGTGCCGTCAAAAAAATGATTTCCTAAAGATGGAGAATTCCCCAGAGTCTCAAGCGCGGCCAAATCCTGTCTGCCGGTTGAATTGTCCTGCGCCGACGCCGGAGAAACAGCCCCCAGTTCCGGTATTGCGCCGGATCCCATAATGCCGATAAGCTTCCGGCATCCCAGGGGACTCAGGCGGGGGCTTCCGTTTGAATTGTCAAAAAACACTTCAGCGTCGCTGCCCGGCGCCAGACGACTTCGCAGTTCCTGTGTCAATGCGGATTCAGCCTGACCGGCGGGTAGTTTTGAAATTATTTCCAGAAGCCTCAGGCTGACTTTAGCGTCAATTGTAACGGGTCCTTCGGGGGCTTTGAGCCAAAGCGAGCGCTCAATATGCATCAGACCGCAGGCGCCGATATCCGTCCCGGGCCGGAGGTTTTCAGGCAGGGCAGGGGCTTCCTGTCCATCGGCAGAACGAGCGTATGCCTGAATCGGCCCGCTTATGGAAGAGAAGATAAGCGCGCCTGCCAGACATGCAGATATCAATTTTTTACCCATATTTATTTTAAATATTATCCGTTGTAATTATTGTAACGGAAAAAGCAAATCCCTGGCAGGGCCATTGGGCCCACCATAACTTAGACTTATGCTCTAGTGCCGTTCCAACTTGTTGGACATAGTTTTGAGAGCCTAACCTGTGCCGGATTCAAGGAGCGACGAGAGCGCAGGCTGGTTGCCTGTAAACGAGGAGCGACACAGAAGCCGCCCGGGATCGGCTCTCCCGAAGGGCCGGGTGCTTTTGTCCTCCTGCAGCGTTGCTCGTCTGTCATATACTCCCGGTATACTCCATCCTCGCGCCTTGCCGGAGACCAAAATCCTTCCGGCAAAACTGTATTCAACAAGTTGGAACGGCACTCGGATAAAAATGGGGCAGAGGGGTCAGAGTCCGGACCGGCTTTTTATCGCGGAAAAAAGATACCACATTCCGGCCAGTGCAAGAGCCATCCTGCCTATGGGGCGCAGGCACGCGTTAAGCCAGGGGGTGGCTACGGCGAATATCAGGTAAGCGACAAATCTGCCTGCAAGGAATTGGAAAAGGATGAAAAAATTCTGCTTCCAGGATTGTCTGCTTTCAGAAAGGCGATTAATCGCTTTTTCATTGAATTATGCTTTTCCTGCGGGGATGCAGACGCTTATGTCCATGAAGCAAAATGCCGGTTTAAGCCGGACTGATTTCAGCGCACGGTATACCCCTTGGGAAATTTTGTCCTTGAATCCGTTCGGACCCGGTTCATTTCGGCGTAATCCAGCTTGGCGTCTGTCAAATCAGCCCCTGATAAATCAGCGCCGGTAAGAATGGCTCCGCGCAGGTCCGCCTGCCTTAAATTGGCCTCAGCAAGTATCGCTTCGTACAGGTTCGCGCCCCTTAAGTTCGCATGGTATAAACCGGCTCCTTTCAAGTCGGCTTTTGGAATATCAGCGCATTCTCCGTTGTTAGAAGTTAATATCTCCGCAATGGTCTTCTGATTGTAACCCTGGTGTTCTGTAAGGAAGCGGTCCCATGCAGACTGCCAATTATTGCTGGTTAAAGATTTCCACTTTCCTTGAGGAATTCCATCGGAATACTCGCGATTGGGGATATAAGACAAGCAGAGCCAGACAGGCTCCATGTCGAACCATGCGCCCGGGAGGCGTCTTGACAGCCTGGCAAATGTGTAATTCTTTTCTGGCTGGGTGATCCAGCTTTTACCGACTTTTGCAAGACCGTTGTCAAGCGCCGTGCTGATGCTGGGAGGGGTCGGCAGGGTGGGTGCAAACAGTCCGGTCGGCTGAGGACCGTATGACAGCGCAATCCCGATGCTTTTGTCGATTGTCCAGGTTTCTCCTTTTTTGACGTATTTTTCCACGTTTAATTGGGGTGATGCCTGAGGTATTTGAAGCAGCGTGGTTCTGTAGCGCACAGAATCATTGTCTTTAAGTTCAATCCAGTATCCGTTTACGTACGGCCCTTCGCTGAATCGAATCAGCTTGCTCTGGGAAGGAAATGCAGCTTCTGCTTCTGATTTCAGGGTTGCCAGTCCTGGTATGGTGGCCTCGTTAAATAAGTCTTCCAGCGTGGTCTGTTTATCCGGAAGGACAGTTTGTGGCTGTTCCGGCTGTGCATTTAACCGGGGCATGCGCCCGGTTTCTCCATCAGATAAGCCTGCTGTATCGGATAAATTTTTAAGCTGCATCAGGGCATTATCTTCTGAAACAGCAGTGTCCAGGGATTGCCCGGCGTAAGCCGTTGCAGTCAGGAAACAGACCGTAAAGTATGCAATACTCGCTATAAATTTTTTCATTATTATTGCCTCCGCAATGATGTTATGTGTCCTGCAAATAAATAATACGGCATAAACCGGGTTTATGCATGAGGCAAAGGGCTTATAAAAATAATGTTTTTAGACCCAGATGTTTTTAGGCCTAAGGTTGTGCTTCCGAGTGAACCTGCCAAGCAGGGGATAATTTTAGAATCCTGACAAGCTCTTTATCCCTGAAAAGAGATACCAGACTCCGGCAAGGGCCAGAGCCATCCTGCCTATGGGGCGCAGGCGCGCGTTAAGCCAGGGGGTGGTTGCGGCGAAAGGAAGCACATAAACGGACGTGGCCGCGAAGAAAGCCGCGAAAAATAACAGGCCTTTCGTAATGCTGGCCAGCTGCACAAGGCGGAGGAATCCGGCCACGAACGGCGGGCACACGTTTATTCCGGTGAGAAAACCGGTCAGGAAAGGAATCCTTTGGAAGATTGATGACTGCAGCGCGGCAGGGCATAAAGAAAGTTTAGGCAGTCCCGACGCAAGAGCATAGGCAAGCATTATCAGGGCAGTAACTGTCATGGCGGCCGGAGCAACCCAGGGCGGCAGGGATGGCCGGGCCATAATGCCGGCCATACTCGCGGCCACGGCGAATATCAGGTAAGCGACAAATCTGCCTGCAAGGAATTGGAAAAGGATGAAAAAATTCTGCTTCCAGGATTGCCTGCCTTCAGAAAGGATGTAGGGAAGCAGAAGCGGCGCGCAGGCTGCGAAGCAGTAGGGGCCGGTGGAAATGCCGAGGGTGAAACCTTCTATAAGAGCGGACATTGTCGGAAGTCAGAGGTCAGAAGCCAGAGGTCAGGAGTCAGAATACAGAATAACAGCGGGTGAGGCAATTGTTTTTTTTGTCCAGTCGTTCTTTTTATAACTTCTGGATTCTGACTTCTGCTTTTAGGCAGTCACTGCCCTGTTGCACACAGTGCACCAGCCGGCTATCTTTTCACGCGTCGATTTGCGTTTCAGCTCAATCGGGTTTTTGCAGCCCGGGCACTTAACGTCAAGAGCGTTCAGGTCCAGCAGGGGATAGTCTTTTTCAAATATGAGCCGGTCCCTGTGCCTGGGTTCCACCCATTTTCCGTCTTCCATTATTCAATCTCCCTTGTGCCTGTTCATCTCCATGCGGATGGATGCGAATCGGGGAATACCTGCCTTGCCGACAGGCAGGTGCGAATCGATGCCAATCAAGACGATCATTCTGTCTTTTAGCGGCTTATCCAGTTTACAATATCCGAAACAGCCGCGGGGACAAAAATCGAGCCGAAAGTTCCGGAGACAACGAGCGCTGAAAAAACATATAGATTTTTAACAGTCCGGAACCTTCCCCAGCCGGAAACAGCGGTTGAAAGATCCCTGCCCAGAATCGTATAACGCGCTGAATTTTCAGGGCAGACATCAGTGCATTTCCCGCACATGTTGCAGTAATTCAGGATTTCAGGAGCCGGCCTGCCGGAGACAGGTTTGTCAGGCGAGGCGTCTTCCGGGTTATCGGTACAGCGTATTGCCATCATCGGACAGGAACTGTAGCATGATTTGCATTCGGTGCAATTCCGTGCGTCTATCGTCACCCTGAAAGGATTAATTTTGCCTGCCACGGACTGCCAGGCCCCGAACGGGCATATGTAGGAGCAGAATGTCCTTTTTCCGGTCAGAACCGGCAGGATTATAAGGAAAAGAAATCCGGCTACCGACATAAGCGTCAATTGCACGGACCTTACCGGGTCTCCGGACGGTTCCAGGAACTCCGTGGTGATTTTAAGCGGGCATACCCAGAGGCAGAAAATCGGCATCAGATAAGCCAGGGAAATAAGAAGCAGGAAAATAAGCAGGGCCATGGGAAAATCCCTGGTCCAAGCCGGGAGACGCTCAGGTCTGAGTATCGGCTTGCGCAGCATTTTGCTGAAACCTTCATCTATGCCGCCGTAAAAGCAGACCCATGAGCACCAGCCCCTGCCCGGCACCAGGGTCACTCCCAGCCAGAGAACAGCTATGGTCAGAGGACCCCACAGCTTCCAGTCTCCGCTCATCAGGGCAAGATACTGCTGGTAAAGATAATTCAGGACAGTGGATGCCATGGCGATATGGCAATAGGGAACATCCTGCATGCATTCTGTCGAGAAAGTCTGCTCCCCTATTGTCACAAGCCCTGATTTGAAGTGAATCAGGAATCCTGCGGCCAGCGAAACAAAAAGAACGGTCCGCCGGGGGGAAATCCTTCCCGTGCTGAAAATCAGATAGCCCAGCGCTGAAATAAAAACAGCCCAGAAGAAGGGATAGGCGGGCGGAAGGGAGCCGTCAAGGATGCGGCTTGAAAAGAAAAAAACAGGAAAGAAGACGGCCAAGGCGAAAAGACCGGCCTGGAGGCGTTCAGTCGTGAATAAAAACTTGACCGCAGAGATGAAACCGTCCGTTTTGTGGTCAGCCATTTTTGATATTATACAGTTTAATCCGGAAGAATTCAGAGGTCAGATGCCAGAGGTCAGATACAGAAGACAGGATTTGAGCGAACCAATAACGTTGCCCAAAATAACAGCAGCCACATCCGCATGGGTACAGAGCAAAGCAAACTTTGCGACTACAATATCTTAAAAATTAAATTTTCAGCATCGACTGTTTCGCTGTATTCTGACTTCTGAATTCTGGCTTCTGATTTCTGATTTTTTATGCCTTTTCTCTTTATACTGTTCGGCGCCTATTCCCTGATTTCCCAGGTCCTTGTGCTCCGGGAAATATCCTTCCTTTTCACCGGGCATGAGCTTTCCCTGGCGCTTTCCCTTTCCGGCTGGCTTTTCTGGACCGGGCTGGGTTCCTCGCGGAAAACGCCGGAGAACCCTTCCCTTGTCTTTTATCTTCTCTGCGTTGTCAGCGCGATAATGCCGTTTTCGCTTATACTGGCCAGAAGCGCAGCCATGCTTATTGCTCCGGGAATTGTCCCGGGGCTTTTTGCCATAACCGCCATAAGCCTGCTTTTCACCCTGCCTGCCGGTCTGCTCAACGGGTTGTTCATAGCCGGAGCCATGAAAGAGAGCAGACAGGCGGCATCTTTCTATATCCTGGAAGCCCTGGGCGCATGTGCCGGAGGCCTCGCATACGCTTTTTTCATGGCAGGAAAGATAAATCCGGTGCTTATCCTTTCTTCAGGGACTGCCGGGCTTGTTATTTACGCGCTTACAGTGCCTGGAATAAGGCCCGGGCTTTTCAGGTCCATGGCATCAGTCTTTCTGGTTCTTGCGGCTGCTGCCGGCGCGGCGTTTCTTGACTCCGCGTCGCTAAGGGCTCCTTATAAAGGAGCGGAAGCGCTTTCCCTGGCAGAAACCCCGTACGTCAGGCTGGGCGTTGCGCGGCAGGGCGCTGCGGCTATTGTTTTTGAAAACGGCCTTATTTCAGGCCAGTATCCGGAACCTTCTGCAAATGAAGCGCTGCCCCACCTTGCTCTTCTGGCTCACAGGAAGCCGAAAAACGTGCTGATAACAGGCGCGGAAGGACTGCTGTTCCTGCCCCAGGTTCTCAAGCATAAGCCGAAAACCGTGGACATAGCCGACCCGGACGCTGCAAAGTTCAAAACCCTGGGCGCATGGCTGGGGATATCGACCGCCGCATGCTCCTACTTTCCGGAGGACGCCAGACATTTTCTGCAGCGGTCTCCGCGGAAATATGACGTGATGATACAGCCTCTTCAGGAGCCGGTCAACGCCGCCGCAAACCGTTTTTTCACGCTGGAGTTCTTCGGGGAAGCTTCGGCAGCGCTCGATTCGGGCGGAATCCTTATTTTTGCGATGCCGTCTTCCGAAAACTATCTTTCTCCCGAGGAAACCTATTTCAATTCCTGCATTCTGAAGACCGCAAAGGAGGTCTTCCGGCACGTGGCGATGGTGCCGGGCAGCCGCATGACGGTTCTTGCCTCGCACAATCCGGTGGAGCTGTTTCCGGACAGGCTGGCTGAAAGATACCGTTCCAGGAGGATCAGGAACGAAGCGATGATGCCGTCTGCCTTTCCTTTCATGCTTTCTTTGCAGAGGAGACAATGGCTGGAGTCTTCTCTTCTGAAGATTAAGAGAGTGCCGCTCAACTCCGATTTTTATCCGGTATCGTATTTTTACCTGTGGCGGGTGTGGCTCGCGAAATTCGTGTCGCCGGCTTTCCTGATGGGAATCTTTGCCGCAGCCGGCCTTTCCGTCTTCGGTCTGGCCGTGGCATGGAGAAAAATCCGTTCATGGAGCGCCGGAAGCTCCGCTCTGCTGGCTTTGGGGTTCTGGAGCATGGCGGTTGAAGTTATTCTTATTCTGGCTTTTCAGAGCTCGACCGGCGCGCTTTACTGGCAGATGGGGATATTGTTTTCGGCGTTCATGCTGGGACTTTCAGCCGGAGCCCGGGCATTGCGGGCGTCCGGGCTGCGCAGCGCCGTGATTCTGCGTGTGATCGCAGGCGTTTCAGCGGCGTTTTCTCTGGCTCTTGCCGTTTTGCTGCAGCGTCTGGCAGGCCTTCCGGCGGTGTATGCACTGCCTGTCTATTCGTTTCTGCTTTTTGCCGCAGGAATCCTGACAGGAGCCGCTTTTGCATCAGCCCTGTCTCTGGAAAAGGGCGGCGGGGGGAGGCTTTACGCCGCTGATGTGTGGGGAGCGTGCGCAGGAGGGCTGCTCACAGGTTCCGTTCTCATACCGCTTCTGGGTTTTAAAACGGCGCTTGTCCTGACGGTTTTTCCGTGCATTCTTCCGTTTCTGGTGTTGTCAAAGAAAAAACAGGCATGCCGTAAGTATGTGTAAGCGGATAAAAAACCGCCGGAATTTTATCCCGGCGGTTTTTTATCATCTACAACTTGTACTTCAAGGTCACCGCAGTTTTGCTTAAGCTCTTCTGTCTTATAACTGGTGACTTGGTGTCCTGGTGACTTTTAATACCTGTAGTGCTCCGCCTTATACGGCCCTTCCGGCTTGACCCCGATATAATCCGCCTGCTCCTTTGTGAGCTGTGTCAGCTTCACGCCTATTTTATCCAGATGCAGGCGCGCCACTTCCTCATCCAGTTGTTTGGACAGGCGGTAAACTCCCACGGCCATTTTTGATGTCCAGAGCTCTATCTGGGCAAGGGTCTGGTTTGAAAAGGAATTGCTCATCACAAATGAAGGGTGTCCCTTTGCGCAGCCCAGATTGACCAGCCGTCCCTCGGCCAGCATGTAGATGGATTTGCCGCCGGGCAGATCAAACCTGTCCACCTGCGGCTTGATATTGACCATCTTCACTCCCTTGGTTTTCCTGATCTGACTGACCTGTATCTCGTTGTCGAAGTGGCCGATGTTGCAGACTATGGCCTGGTCCTTCATCCTGAGCATGTGCTCAACGCGGATGATGTCCCTGTTGCCGGTGGCTGTAACATATATATCGGCTTCGCCGAGGGTGTCTTCTACCGTAGCCACCTCAAAGCCTTCCATGGCGGCCTGCAGAGCGCAGATGGGGTCTATTTCGGTCACTATCACCCGCGCACCGAAACCCCGCAGGGAACGGGCAGAGCCCTTGCCCACGTCCCCGTAGCCGCAGACCACGCAGACTTTACCCGCGACCATGACATCGGTGGCCCGCTTTATCCCGTCTGCAAGCGATTCGCGGCAGCCGTAGAGGTTGTCGAACTTGGACTTGGTGACCGAGTCGTTCACGTTGATTGCCGGGACCAGAAGCTCTCCTCCTTCGTGCATCTGGTAGAGCCGGTGGACGCCGGTGGTCGTCTCTTCGGATAGGCCGCGAATACCGGGCAGCAGGTGGCTCCATTTCTTGTCGTGGACGATGGCCGTCAGGTCGCCGCCGTCGTCGACGATCAGGTCGAGCGGCTGGCCATCGGGATGATAAAGGGTCTGCTCAATGCACCAGTCGTACTCGTCGAGTGTCTCGCC
>JBDRGJ010000138.1:0-5288 GCA_043817835.1 bacterium | reverse complement strand
GGAATTCCTCGGCGATGGCGCATCCTGCGTAGGGAGCCATGTAAAGAAGCGCGGCGGGATCCGCGGCACAGGCCGAAACCACGATGGAATACTCCATCCCGCCGTGCTCTTCCAGGATATTCACCACCCTGGCAACAGTGGACTGTTTCTGGCCTATGGCCACGTATATGCATATAGGCCGCCTTTCCGGCGGCTCTTTCTTCTGGTTCAGAATGGTGTCTATGGCGATGGCTGTCTTGCCGGTCTGGCGATCTCCTATTATGAGTTCGCGCTGGCCCCTTCCTATCGGGACTATGGCATCGATTATTTTCAGGCCTGTCTGCATCGCCTCTTTCACCGGCTGGCGTTCAGCCACGCCCGGCGCTATGACCTCGATGGGCCGCCGGCCCGAAGCTTTTACCGGCCCCCTTGCATCGAGCGGCTCGCCAAGCGGATTGACCACACGGCCTATGAGAGCGTCGCCGACCGGAACATCCATGACCCGTCCCGTCCTTTTAACCTGGTCCCCTTCCTTGACCAGGGCATCGTTTCCCATAAGAATGCAGCCCACGTTTTCATGTTCCAGGTTTATGACCATGCCCATGATCCCGCCCTGAAATTCCAGCAGTTCTCCGGCCAGGGCGTTCCTGAGTCCGTAAACGCGGGCTATGCCGTCGCCCGACTGCAGGACGCTTCCGAACTCTCCTGTCTGCACCTCGGGAACAAACTTGTTTATTCTGCCCTTTATTATTTCGGTTATTTCTTCGGGTCTTATCATAAGAGGTTTTCCTCAAAATGCCGCTATTTTGGTATAGTCAGTCTTTACCGCAGTGATATCTCTTTTCCGAGTCTTTCCAGCCTGCTTTTTATGCTGGAATCCATTACGAAATCGCCTAATTTTATCCGCAAGCCGCCCATCAGCGCAGGGTCCGCGGCAGTCTCCAAAACTGTGTTTTTCCCTGTCATCCGGTCCAGTCCCTTCTTTAAACGGCCGGCATGGGCAGCAGATACCGCGAATGCGGAATCTATGTGCACTCTTACAACGCCGCTCATTTCATCCATCAGTGTCCGGTTCTCCTCCAGAATAGCCGGCAGCAAACCGAATCTTTTCCCCCTGAAAAACACGTCAAGAAGATTCGCTGCGGCTGCCCAGGGGACGCTGCTCTGCGCGCCGCCACCCTCTCCTTGCCTCAAAGCCTGTCTGATTACGGCCGATTTTTCTGCCCATGGCACCAGCGGGTGACTCATGAAATCCATAACGGGCGCCATCAGCGCCCGGCATTCTTCCAGACATGCCAGCCTGGCTTCAGCATTTGCGGCTGAGCCGGCTCCTTCCAAATAGGCCCTGGCGTAGCGCTTGGCCAAAATCCTGTCTGATGGTTTCATATTTAAAGACAGTGAGTAAGTGATGATGTGAGAAAGTTAGAAAGTGTGATGCTGTTTCCGACTTTTACTTTCTCACCTTCTTACTTTCTAACTGTCTTTTGGTCCAGTTCCCTGAAAAAGTCCTCAAGCACTTCTTTCTGAACGGAGGAGTCCATCTGGCGCTTCAGGATCCTCTCCGCAGCCATGACGGAAAGGTATCCGACTTCTTTCCTCAGTTCATCGACAAGCTTCTGTTTTTCAGCCTCCAGCTCTGTGCGGGTTTTTTCCGCTATGGCCCGGGCGGCCGCTTTGGCTTCGCCCATAATCTCATCCCTGACCTGGGCACCCTCGGCATAAGCCGCCTCCATGGTGGCCTGCGCTTCGCTCTTTATTGCGCTCAGGCGTTCCTCCAAGTCGTTCCTGATTTTTTCAGCGGCTATTCTTGCCTGCTCTGCCGCCTCTCTTTCACTCCGCAGATAGTCCTCCCTTTCCTCAATGGCACTCATGAGTGGCTTCCATGCCAGCTTCCCGAGAAGGATTACGAGGAGCGTGAATGTAAGCAGGGTCCAGATTATCAGCCCTGTTTCAGGACGCAATAATGCTTCCATGTATTTATCAGGGATTAGCGCATAGCGATCAGCGGTTAGTAACAGTAAACCATCTCTGCCCTTACTATTCGCTTGACGCTAGCCGCTAAACGCTGCCGTTAATGTGACTGCGCGGCAACCGGCGTGTCTCCGGCAGCCTTGTCCATCTTGGGGAGGCCAAAATTCATGGCCGCCAGCAGGCATATGACCAGGGCGAAAAAGGCAAGCCCTTCTATGAGCGCCGCAGCTATGATCATGGTGGTCCTGAGAGCGCCCGCAGCTTCAGGCTGGCGCGCAGTGCCTTCCAGCGCGGCAGCAGCAAGCCTGGCTATGCCGAAGGCCGCACCCACCAGTACCAGCCCGGCGCCCAGTCCGGCTCCCACGGGTCCTATTCCGAGATACAGCGTGTCTGTCATTGTTCGTTCTCCTCTTATGTGTTTATGCGTTAATACGATAATACGTTGATATGATACTGCAAGATTTTTTCCTTCACCGTATCTCCCCTAATGAGGATGCATCGCCGCTCCGGTGAACATCGCCGTGAGCAGGGTAAAAATATACGCCTGCAGGAACGCCACGAATATCTCCAGCAGTGACACGAACAGAATCATTGTTACTGCCAGCGGAGCGGTCAGGCCCAATCCCAGAAGGGGATGAACCTGGCCGAATATGAAGATAAGTCCCATAAAAGAAAGTATGACTATGTGTCCGGAAATCATGTTGGCGAAAAGACGTATGCAGAGCGCGAAAATCTTGGTCAACATGCTCAGAAATTCCAACAGAAAGATAAAGGGGGCAAGCCAGCCTGGAACGCCTTTGGGAACCATGTGCTGCAGATAGTTCACAAGCCCCTGCTCTTTTATGCCGGCAAAATTGATGAGCAGAAACGTGGTGAAAGCCATGCCTGCGGTGACTGAAATATTGCCTGTTGCCGTAGCCCCGAATGGAACCAGTCCCAGCAGGTTGCAGACCAGTATGAAGAAAAAAAGACTGCAGAAATAGGATGTAAACCTGGCTCCTTCCCTGCCAAGGCTGGGGATCACCATCTCATCCCTTATGAACAGCGCCACTGTCTCTACTGCGATCCGGAAAGGCGAAAAAAACCGCGCCCTGCTTCTTATAATCAACGGAAGACAGCCGACAAGCAGAAGGCCTGCTATCCACATCATGAGCAGGTGCCTGCTCACCGGGAGTTCCCACCCCGCGAACCTTATCCAGGCCACGACCCTGTCCAGAATATGGTGCTCAAGAACAACTTTAAAGTCCATGATTAATCAGCAACTTAAGCAACACAAGAAACTCAGGCAAAACAAGCAACCGAAGAAACTGAAAATGCAATGACCCGATTTAAATTAATTTTATTTACAATTTTTTATTGTCTGTCTATTATATTGTTGCTTAAGCTTCTTGCCCTGCTTGTGTTTCTTGTTTTGCTTGCTTTGCTTGCGTTGCTTATGTTTCTTGTTTTTCTTGTTTTGCTTGTGTTTCTTGTCTTGCTGCCTTCATCGGCCACACCTGGAAAACGAACTGCGCGAAAATCATTCCAAGCAGGAAAGCCACGGCAGACACAGTCCTGTTATTCCATAAGACCAGGGAAGCCGCCGCCAGAAAAAAAAGCCTGAAGAAAATTCCGCTGGCCCAGCTTTTAAAAAAATCTGCGTCCGGAGACGCTAAGTTTCGCACAACGACAATCCTGGAGATAAGGCCGCTGAAAACCCCGGCGGAAATTCCCAAAAGACCTGCGGCAGCTTCAGTCATGGTTTTCGCTTCCTGCTTCAACCATTTCTTCGCGCCGGCTTACGCCGCCCTTCGGGTTGACCGCAAGCGCTTCAGTCATCTCTCATTACCCTTTGATTACCACATAAAATCCGCCCGCCAGTCCTGCCGCCGATCCCACAAGCATCAGCCAGGGGGCGGTCCCGAAATGCCTGTCTGCCCTGTATCCCAGAATAAAGCCGGCAAAAACCGCCACGGCCAATTCCAGCCCTATCTGCAGATGAGGCCAGTATTTCATGCTTTGCTTTTCCCGCTTCAACCATTCCTTCGGGTTGACCGCAGGCTTTTCAGTCACATAAAAAAATTTTACAAAATATGTGTGCGCGTGGAAATACCTTGCCTTCTATCATGCGCCCCTGTCATGTGTCTGCTCTGTTTTTCTTGACCCTTTCCGCCCAAAAGAGTATTCTTTAGCCCAGCATCAACACAAGAAAAACAAGCAACGCAAGAAACTCAAGCGACAGAAAAAAGAATAATCACGCTAATGGAAAGATGCGCAAATTTAAAAGTCTGGCAGGCGGTTTACAGGATTGACGTTGTTGTCCTCTTTGTTGCTTGCGTTTCTTGTTTTGCTTGCGTTTCCTGCCTTGCTTATTTTTCTTGCCTTGCTTGCGTTTCTTGTTTTGCCTTCTTATGGACGAACTGAAACACCGTATCCTGATTATAGATCCCGACTCCGAACATATTTGCGCACTTTCCAGGCTTCTGCAGGATAACGGATATCTTACGCAGGCCGTTTCGGCCAGACATGACGCCGTGGCAGCCGTACAGAACTGGCAGCCCGACCTTGTCATACTCGACATCCTGACGCCCCTTTTCAACGCACTGGACCTCCTGGAGGACCTTCGCAAGAACCCGGCCACCGAGCACCAGAAGGTCCTCATCCTCACCCAGCCTTCGAACATCGAAATGATTTCAGGCCCCACCCCCAGCGTGGCCGGTTATCTGACCAAACCGGTGGATTTCGAAGAACTCAAGAAAATCCTGGCAGATTGCGCGGGTGAAGCTTCCGCAGGGAACAGGATCCCTGTTCTGGTGGCTGATGACGATTATGATTTCCGGGATATCCTCCGGATGTTCCTGGAGACCAATTATTACATGCCCCTTATGGCTTCCAGCGGAGCCAAGGCGCTGGAAAAAGCCCGCTCCGAACGGCCGGCCGCAATACTCCTCGACCTGATGATGCCTGATAAGGACGGTTTCCAGGTCCTGGACGAACTCCGGAACGAGTGCTCCACATCTGACATTCCTGTGATAATACTGAGCGCTGTCCGGCTCAACACCTATCAGGACCGCGGCCTCCTGACCGGTGAACCGGAGATAATTTCAAAGCAGGTTCCCGCTGAATTCCTGCTGCAGACGATAGAAAACCGCCTGAAGGGAACGGTGGGGCTTGCTGAAACTTCCAGCCTTCCTGTTTCAAAGCCAAAGGTGATTCTGGCGGACGACCAGCCTGAATTGCTGTCGCTTATGAAGGAAATGCTGGAAAAATCCGGATTCGATGTTTTTGCGGCTGCGGACGGGAGGGAAGCCCTGGATTTGATCCGCAGGGAAAACCCGGACATCGCGGTGCTGGACTAC
>JBDRGJ010000137.1:0-10447 GCA_043817835.1 bacterium | reverse complement strand
TACATTTTCGCCGAATAGGGGGCATATGCAAGAGCTTTTGTGATGGTGTTGCACGCCGCGACACGGTCGCCGGATTCGGCCTGGCGAAGGCCGGCGGCAAACAATTCTTCGGCTTCCAACCGGTCCGAATCGGAGCCGGCCGTGTGATCCGGAAAGGGGTTATACACGGGCATCTTCATAAGTATCACTTTTGCGCCTTGTTGTCCGGCCGCCTGCACAATGGCCAGGAGGTTGTCATGATAATTGTCCGCTGAAACCCGTCTTGCGTCCGTAAAGGGAAGACGGCTTTTTATTCTAAGTTCGGCGCTGTCGGTGTTCCACCCAAAAACCACACGCCTCAAAACTTTCACCAAACCGCTTCTGGCAAGGCTGGCCTCGATGAACAACCGGACGCCGGATGGAGACACTGTTTCGCCATCGCTCTTCCCGTCGTTCAGAAAAAACCTGTATTTATCGACGTCGTTAACGACAAATGGGACGGTCACAATGTCGGGCTTTAAAACAGGCATGATTTTCTTCAGCAGAACAGCGCCCTGATATGACGAATACCCGATGACCCCGGCATTGATCACTTCAAGGTTTTCCCCGGTGAAGGCGGACTCCCGCAGCATCTTATGCAATACGTTTGAATACCTGTCCGTCTCCGAAACTCCCCATCCGAACGTGGGTGATGCGCCAAGACAAAGGATTCTCAGCGTGCCGGACTTTTTCACAAGCGGAATTTCTTTTTCACGGAACCCCAGTTTATTTGTGAGTATGCGGACGCCATGAAAGCTGACATTGAGACGCGGACGCATTTTCCAAAACAAATTATGGTCCGGTTCAAGAAGGTCAAGTATTTTATGGAGTTCCCGGTCTTCGTGGTAAAGCATCCTTGCGGAGATTTCCATGACAGCCAGCAGGCACAGCGACAAAACAATGGAAATCAACTTAGCTTGCAGCGGGTTAATTTGAATGCGTTTCATTTTTGACTCCGTTATTCACACGATTCCCGTTGACTTCGGTCTGATGCCCATTCTTCTGAGGCGGACATCTGCGCAGCATCGCAAAATTTCTGTTCCCTGTGTGTGCCCGCCAATGTGCCCGGCGGGATCGCCTTCGGCCGCTTTAGCCTTATTCAACCAAAGGCAATACGGTAATTTATCGGACGGAAGCGCGGGAACCGGGTCAAAGTTATAATACAAAAAAGGTGGTGGTTGGGGAGTCGGGGTTGGCGAGGCTTTTGGCAATGCTTCCGCTATCAGGCGGGAAGAATACCCGGGAGACAGGGTGTCGGTAATTTTGCCCGGACAGAAAGCTGTTTCTGCGTCACGGCTAATATTTGGAATTATGTATAATTTAAACTGAATCTTTCAGTCGAAGACTTCCCGGCAACTAAATCTACGACACATCCTTTGTGGATTTTGTTCTCGCGCGGGTTTTAAAAAACAGCGCCACACGCTGCCATAAACCGGAAAGAAATGAAAAACAATCAATGACGGAATAGTGTGGCTCAATAACATAAACCACCAGGCGCACAAAGATAGAACGGAAAGGAAAAACAGAAAAGCATGTCCGAATCAAATTCCGGAAACTGTACAGTTATCAGGCCGCCTGCCGGTTTATTATCCATCAATTCCGGGGAATTATGGGAATACCGCGAACTGGCGTATTTTTTTGCGTGGAGAGACGTCAAGGCCAGATATAAGCAGACGATGATGGGGGTCTTATGGGCTGTTTTTCAGCCGCTGGCGGGCATGGCCGTTTTTACGGTTTTTTTCGGGAAACTGGCGAAAATTCCATCCGACGGCGTTCCATATCCGCTTTTCGTCTATGCCGGGCTTCTTTTCTGGAATTATTTTTCTTCCGGCGTCACGCGTTCAAGCGAAAGCATGATAGGCAACGCGAATATCATCCAGAGGGTATATTTTCCCAGGCTGATTATTCCTATTTCAGTTTCTCTTGCCGGTCTTGTCGATTTTACGGTGTCGTTTGTTCTGCTTTTGTGCCTTATGGCGTATTACAGATGTGCGCCGGGAGCCGCTTTCGTATTATTCGTGCCGTTTCTCCTGTTGATGACATTTTTGTCCGCGGTGGGTATCGGTTCTTTTCTGGGAGCGCTTAATGTCAAGTATCGCGACGTGCGCTGTATTACGCCGTTTTTTATCCAGATGCTGCTGTTCCTGACCCCGGTTATATACCCGGCGAGCATGACCGGAGACAGGTACAGGTGGATCCTGGCCGTCAATCCGCTGTCGGGCGTTATAGAGGCCGCGCGGTTTCTTATATTCGGAACCAGCACGTTTGATCTGAAATTGTTTTTTGTGTCCGCAGCCATGAGTCTGCTCCTGTTTGCGGCGGGTGTAATATATTTCCGGAAAACGGAAAGTTTCTTTGCGGATATCATTTGATACTCGCAACTGCGCAGGTTGTTTAGATGGTAAGCTGAGAGATAGGCCGAAGACTGTAGGCTATTAGGTTGTTAGTCTGCGTCCTGCTCCTTACCTAATAGTCTAACTGCCTACAGCCTATCCCTGCCCGACAACCGTCACCCGGTTGATATCAGTCGGGCAGGAGCGGTCATCTGAGCAGTTGCTTAAGTTGACCAAAAAATGTCTGTCCCCGTAATTGAAGTCAAAAATATTTCAAAAAAATACCTTCTGGAGTGCGGAGGGGGGCATCTTTCACTGCGTGATGCTATTGTCGATTCGGCGCGCAAATCTCTGCATTTTCTTGCCCGGCGGGACAATGCTCCTGAGGAGAGTTGTTTGTGGGCACTGAAGGATGTCTCATTCAGCGTCGGGCGCGGAGAGATACTCGGTCTGATAGGCAGAAATGGCGCGGGCAAAACCACGCTGCTCCGTATCCTTTCCCGAATCACCTGCCCCACAAAAGGCGAAATATCCATGCGAGGCAGTACTGCGAGCCTGCTGGGAGCCGGGACCGGATTTCATCCTGAACTCACCGGACGCGAAAATGTTTATTTCAACGGCTCAATTCTGGGCATGAAAAAAAGGGAAATAGACCGGAAATTAGATGAAATAATCGCGTTTTCCGAAGTTGAGGAATTTATCGACATCCCGGTCAAGAAATTTTCTTCCGGCATGTATCTTCGGCTGGCATTCGCGGTGGCCGCGCATCTGGAGGCGGAAATTCTGCTGATTGACGAGGGCCTGGCTGGCGGCGACGTCGCGTTCCGGAAAAAATGCATCAGGAAAATTCAAGATGCCGTGGGAGAGGGGATGACCGTGATATTTACGACACATGACATATTCACGGCGGAGATCCTTTGTAAATCCGCGCTGTTAATGGAGCGGGGACGGATCATAATGCACGATAAAACTTCCGAAGTGTTGGGGAAATATTTAAAGGGGGTGTTTTTTTCCGGGCAAAATGAGCTGGCAAAGCCGGATATCGCCAGAAAGGGAAACGGTTTCGCGCGCTTTATCCGGATAGAGCTCTTTGACCAGGCCGGCCGGCAGATACAATCAGTCACGAAAAGCGAACCTTTCATGATTTCCCTGGTGCTGCAGGTGTACCGCGATATCGAAGCGCGCAGAATAAGCGTGACATTCGCGAACCAGGGTGGCATCGACATCATGACGACTGTGCATTCCGCCTCGCTTAATCTCGACAAGCTGGGCAAAGGCGTCTATAATTTTACTATCACTGTTAATCCCAATCCGTTCATCCGGGGGATTGTGGGGCTGCATCTGGCATGTCTTGGGCCGGATTCTGTGGAATATGACCATATTCACGAGGCCTTTTCTTTTGCAGTCGAAAAAAATCCGCACAGCGGGAATGTGCCGGTACCGCGGCCCAGCATCGTCGACATCCCGTTCGTATGGAAGGTCACAAACTCCTGATTTTTCAGATCTTCCAGAAGCTTTCTTGTGCCGTCATTCGAGCCGCCGCCTTGGCTTTTCGGAATTTAGGGTCAGAAAGACTTCGCGTTTCTTTGTGAACGGCCTTCCCGTGCATGCAAAACCGGTGCGGGACAACTCTGCGCGCGCCTGCGGCGCCATCAGTGCCTATAATACTTCACACCATGCTGAACACTGCCGTTGCGGCAAGCCGGCATCAGGCGCTTTTGCCGGAATCTGATCAGTTTCGGCGATGGAATCGTCGTCACAGGAAATCCAGAGGCCTCCTTTCGGTTGAGGCAGATATGTAATGTTAAACATGAGCTCCAGATACGATTTTGTAATAGATACCTGCAATCATTACTATTTTAAACCGCATAATTTTTCAACAGTGAGAGCGCACTACCTCTTCAAAGGCCTTAAAAAGCTGGGGTATTCCTGTTTTCTGAGGAGAAAAAACATATTGGAATGGCTGTTAACTCGAACCAAATCAACAGAAAGATTCGGCAAATATGTGCCGACCCCCATCCCTCCTGCAAGATTTTTAATAAATACATCCTACCAGATGCGGGACGCTGATTGGGACGAGCTTAGGAAAGAATATGAAAAGGCAAGAATTTCATATTTTTTCAATATGCAGGACTTTTCAATAGGAGACCTGAAAGTTTATTTCACAAACCAAACACGGTGGTTCAGGGAGCATGGCGCCAATTTATGCCATGCTTTATTAGAAAAGCACAAGTCGGAAAGAGAGTATTTTATAGGCTCGGGCGTAGACCCGAAACTTTTACAGCCAAATAAGGAAAAATTAATCCCGGTTGAATGCGGCTATAGAACGAACAGAAAAAAGATCGAGTGGTTTGATCCGACAATATGCATAGAAATCTATAATAAAGCCCTGAAAGAATTTCAGAAACAAGGATATAGAATAGTTATGTGTGCTGATACATTTAAAGATATTTGTTTTAGTTTCCCACCGAATAAGAAATTTAAGTACTCAAATCATGTGAAATTCGCCGAAATGATGAATTGTGCCAGTATCTACATTGCAAAAGAAGAAAGCTACGGCTTGCCATTGGCTGAGGCTCAAATGTCAGGAACTGTTTTGGTATTAAGGGCTGGCGGATATCCTAAAGAGATGATTCTGACAGAAAAATTCTCAGAATATGAAGGCGCTAAGTTTGAAAATGGGGTTTTTATCAATATAGATGAATCCGCGGAATCGTTAAAAAAAGCAATAAGGCGGGCCATGCAAATAACCCAGGAGAAAGACTGCTATAATAAAATAAGAAATTCTGTTTTGAACCAATTTGACTACATGTCGCAATCAAAAAGAGTCACCGATATCTGTTTGGCAATTGAAAAATCCAAAAACGCAGGAAAGTAATGTCATGCCTGAAATCATGGAAAAAGGGATAGGGATTGCCGTTATAGGCTGCGGCTGCTGGGGACCGAACCTTGTTCGTATTTTTTCATCCATGCCCGGCTGCGGCGAAGTCCGGGTATGGGACATTATTCGTGAAAGGATGGAAGCCGCTGCAAGGTGCAATCCGGGAACACGCAAAGTCCGGAGCCTGCAGGAAATCCTTGACGACCAAAACATGGATGCGGTTGCCATTGCCACTCCGCCCGGCGCTCACTATGAAATAGCAAAAAAAGCCCTTCTTAGCGGAAAGCATGTTTTCGTGGAAAAGCCCATGACTCTTTCCGTGGCCCATGCGCGAGCTTTGACAGCGTCGGCGCGGAAGCAGAAAAAGATACTGATGTCCGGCCACGTTTTTCTTTACAATCCGGCAGTGGCCGGCATAGCCGACATGGTCGGACAGGGCGCTATCGGGAAACTCCGTCGTCTTGAATTTTTCAGGGCGGGTTCACGCCGCGCCTGTTTTTGCGGCCCTGGCACAAACGTTCTATGGGATCTTGCCTCCCATGATATTTCAATTGCACTGCATCTCACCGGAAAAATGCCGAAAAGCGTGGCCGCTGAAACCCGTCCCCCGCGCTGCAGCGGGTGGGACGGCTGGGGCAGGCTGAAACTTTACTTTCCCGGCGGAATGGAAGTCACCATAACCGCCAGCTGGTTTTCTCCGTTTAAAATACGATTTGCCGTAGTTTCCGGAAGCTCCGGCGCTATAATATACGACGATACCCGGCAGGATTTCCCTCTCAGGCTCCACAGCCGTTCCCGCTCTCATGAACCGAAAGTCCGGGCGACGGAGCCTCTTGCGCTGGAATGCCGGGAATTTATGGATGCAATACGGACCGGCATTGTCCCGGTGAGTAGCGGGGATTTCGGCCTAAAAGTGGTTAAAATCCTTGAAGCGGCGGATATCTCAGCCAGGGCCCGGGGGAAAATGACGGCGGTAGAATGAGAAATTTCTGCACATATTTCGACTCTCGGTTTTTTTCAAGGGCAATAATGCTTTACCGGTCCCTGCGAAAGCATTCTCCGGGCTGCAGGCTTTTTTCTCTTTGTTTTGACGGCGATGCCTATAACGCCGCTGTCGCCATGAACCTCGAAGGACTGATACCCTTTACCCTGCCGGAACTGGAAGAAGCGCATCCGGAACTTGTTGCGGTAAAATCCGGGAGGACCGTCGCGGAATATTACCTGACATGCACGCCGGTTCTCCCTCTTTACATTCTGGAAAAATTCCAGGATGTGGACCTGCTGACCTATGTGGACTCAGACCTTTACTTTTTCAGTTCCCCCGAACCCGTATTCGAGGAAATGGCGGACGCTTCCATCGCTATAACGCCTCACCGTTTCGCCCCCAACCTTGTTGTAAAGGAGCAGGTCGGACTCTTCAACGATGGCTGGATTTCGTTCCGCAGGGACGGCAATGCCCTGGCCTGCCTGCGCTGGTGGAAGGAAAGATGCCTGGAATGGTGCCATGATCGCAGTGAGAACGGCAAGCACGCGGAACAGAAGTACCTGGACAGCTGGCCGGACATGTTCAACAACGTCGCGGTGATAAATCATCCCGGCGCCAACGCCGGCCCCTGGAATCTGCGCAATGAAGAGATCCGTTTTGATGACGGCCGGGTCACTATTTGCGGGAAGCCGCTTATTTTTTATCATTTTAGCGGAATCTGGCGGGTAAACCGCTGGCTTTACGATACCAGTCTGTTTGATTACCATATAAGGCCTTCCGGAATTGTAAGAAAAAAAATATATAAACCCTACCTTCAGGAACTTCTGGCGGCCTGCGATGCCGCGCGTTCTAATTGCGCCCGCGAACCGGCCGCACGCAGCGCGGTGGGTTATTACAAGCCAGATTTCAGTTTCCACAGATTCATAAAAAGCCTCACGGAGAGGCAGTTGATGCTGGTGGCGGGGGGACGGGTCATTTCCTTATGACGAATCCGGGAATCTCTGTCGTTGTGCCGTCGTTTGAACGGCTCCGTCTGCCGGAGAACCTGCTGAGAACGCTGACGCGGGGAAGGAACGGCCTGCGCCCTCCGGGGACTTAGAATATGTGCGGAATAGCCGGAACCCTCTCTTTAGGTAAGCCGCTACAGGAACCTGAGCATGCCTTGGTGCGGAACATGGTCGATACCCTGAGCCACTGCGGTCCGGACAGCCGGCATGTGCTTTGCGATGAATATGCCGCCCTGGGCTCGGCCAGGCTGCGGGTTACCGACCTCAGACAATTCGCAGACATGCCGATGCGCAGCGACGATGGGTCGCTCTGGCTTACATATAACGGCGCAATCACCGGCGGATGAGATGGTGAAAGACTGGAGAGATTTTCTGGCAGTTCCTTTGCCGGCGGCGGAAGTTGATAAATTAAAGTCGCATAGTTCAACCGGACGGCCGTGCGGGGGAGATATATTTCTGAGTAAGCTGGAGGGGGAGTTGGGAAGAGTTTTAACAAAACGGAAGCCCGGGCCGAAAGCTAAACAGGTTAATTAAATATACTGTCCCCGTAACTCCCCTGTCCCCGGAATTCCAAAGTCGGGAAAACCGCGAGGCAAATGTTATACTGTAAGTTGCCTCATGATTTCCGTCATAATCCCCACCCGCAATCGCAAAGCTTTTACGAAGCGCTGTATCGAATCTCTTCTGGCGCAATCTTTAAAGCCCGATGAAATCTTGGTCGTGGACAACGCATCTTCAGACGACACGGCTGTTTTCCTGGAATCGGAATTTCGGGGACAGATTCAAATTATCAGGGAAGATTCGGAAGGAGTGGCGGCAGCGCGCAACAGGGGAATCGCCTGCGCTCAGGGGAAGGTTCTTGCCTTCATTGACGACGATGCGGTTGCCCATCCGGACTGGCTTGCTTCCATGCTTAAGTGTCTGGAAGAAACCGGCGCCGACGGAGCCGGAGGTCCGGCCCTTCCGGTGTGGGAAGAACCGCCCCCGCCTTATGTAACACGCTCCCGCAAAGTCATGTCCTACATCAGCGCCTTCAATCCTGGCGGCGGACGCAGGAGACTGACCGGTCCCAGGGATTTCCTGATAGGCACCAACTGCGCTTTCAGAAAAGAAGTTTTTATTGCCGGACACAGATTCCACAGGATTTATTCCGGCAGCAGGCGGTTGAATGTGGGTGAAGATTATGAGTTTTCCAGGCGCATAGCCGGAATTTATCCTGTTTTCTATGACCCTGCAATAATAGTTTCGCATTACATCCCGGCTTTTAAAATGAACCTGACATACCTTGCGCGCATAAGTTTTGAAAACGGACGCATGAAGGCTGCCATAGGGGGGACGCTGACCCCCCGGGGGTACAGGGACATGTGGGGGATAGACGGGTGGATAAGCGTGTTTTCTTTAGCCGGATACTGTTACGGCAGATTGGGGCAGCTTACGGGCCTGGCAGAACCGCAGTGTCATCCCTGAACCATTTTTATCCGAATCAGTCCAAACCCTGCCCTACAACACAAAAGTTGCTGCCTTTTCTTAAAAAGGTAGCAGCTACCTTTTTGGGTTATATATTATGCTTATGCAGTTAACACCGCCAATTTGTTTTGAATACGAGGCATGGTTTCATTTTCGTCGCCAAAAATATTCTCATTGGGTGTAATATTGCCCGAATTTTGACACGGGAGACAAGATTGAATGTGTCCCGGCTTAAGTCAGGAATTGTCCTTACGATATATTGTTGATATCTGCCGCGGTTGAAATGGAGATGATATATGCTGGATTTAACCAGTCTTGAGAAAGCTTGCGAGGCTTTTAAGCTGTCGCTGGAACTTTATGATAAGAGCGCTCTGGTGCCGGAAGCTGAGGAACGGGTGCTGCTGCGCGACGGGGTTATCCAGCGCTTTGAGGTTACCTATGAGCTTTCCTGGAAGATGATTAAACGTTATCTTGACGTGTACGGCCTGGAGAAGGCGGACGGTCTGAATAATAAAGACCTTTTTCGTGTGGGGCGCGAGCAGGGGTTGATAGAAGCCCCGGAAAGGTGGTTCCATTACCTGAAAATGCGCAATCAGACCAGCCATGTTTACGACAAGAAAAAAGCCGCCGAGGTTTTCGCGGCGGCGCAGGAATTCCTGCCGGACTGCGTGTATCTTCTGGAAAGGCTTAAGGAAAAAGCGAAGTGACTGGCATCAAACCGGAGCATCTTGAGATCATCAAAGGAATCTTGCGGGATTTCCTGCCGGGGGTGGAGGTGCGCGTGTTCGGGTCGCGTGTTAACGGCGCTTTTAAGGACTGGTCGGACGTGGACCTGGCGATCGTCGGCGAGGCGCGGATGGACATTAAGACTTTAACGCGGCTGAAAGGGGCTTTTGAGGAGTCGGACCTCCCTTACCGCGTTGATTTGCTGGACTGGCACAATATCTCTCCTGAATTCCGCGAATTGATACAAGCCCGCTACGAAATAATCCAGTCGACCACAAGACAGCCACAGTCTCCGTGACTATTCCGTGGATGCGGGGATGGATTATTCGTGGGATCGGGGACGTTGCTGTGTGCCAAGGAGTAAACTGCCGGGAATCCAGCCGGATGAAAAGAGCCGGCTCAGGTAAAACTTGACAGCCTGATAGCATGGAATCGGAGGGAGGGGGAGCAATTCCCTCTTTCTAAACGATTCGACAAAGGGCATTTCAAAATGTCCGATGCAAAGGAGCGGGTTGTAATGCTTTTATGCGAGATGTTTCTACTGCAAAATCGAGGAATAGGGACAGCACTTTCAAAGCGGCAGAGCCTGAAAGTACCGCAGAGCAGCGACCGTTTTTTAAGCAAAGCAAGCTTTGCGACTACGAATACTTTGAATAATCCGGAATCCGGGAATCCGGGGAATCCGGGGACACAACACACATTTTCCTGATGCAAAAAGGTAGCTGCTGCCTTTTCGGGTTATTAATATAAAATCAAAATTTAACAGATTCTTCGTAATTTCTTCGGGATTTTTTAGGGTTAGTGCTATATACTAATTATATAGATTGATTAATAATAAAATAATAGACAAGACAGGGTTTATTTGACACACGGGTATGGTGAGTAAAAAGTGGAGTGCGCCCCTTCGGGTAGACAGTTAGAAGGCAGAATTGTGTAGGGTTTTGACCGGCTCCTAAAAGGAGACATGGTAAAATATGGATACCAAGGAGCCGGATATGTCAAAAAAAAGGCGTTCGTTCCCGGTAGAGCT
>JBDRGJ010000136.1:0-7768 GCA_043817835.1 bacterium | reverse complement strand
CCCCTCTTTTTTCATTTACATATACCGATAAAAAATGAAATAAAACAGGGTTGTCGGCAGGCTTCAACAGACAAGACGGCGACCCGGATGTCACATAAGTAACGCCGTCGGCTTTTCTCACATCAAAAAAATGTCTGCCGGCCGAAAACACATATTTCACTTTCTTCGCCATCAGCGGATGAACGCGCTGGAACCATCCGGAGACGTCTTCCTCATCCCACGAAGTGCGGTGCTGGAACACGAAGACGCCGTCATATTTCCACGCGTTCTCGAGAGCCGTTGCGATAAATTCCAGCTGCTCCTCCTCAATTATGCCGTTTTCATCCCTCTCCGACTGACCGAGGGACTCCGAATCAAGGAATATGAAAAGGTTTTTTTTATGTTCAAAAGAATGGTAACGTTTCTTATACCGGTCAACATGGAATTTTTCCATCAGGGGTATTGTGCTACTGCTCACAACCAGCGGCGTCAGCGTGCAGTTGCCCGGCACATTGTAAACCGGCACCCCCAGTTTGGCGGTAATAGAATCGAATTTCTGCCACAGAGCTTCATGATTCGTCGAACGCGAACCATCCACCATGCCTCCCAGAAACACCACGAAATCCGGCTTCCGCTCTTTAATCTTCCTCACTGCCAGTTCATAGTCTTTCTCGTCGCATACCCCCAGGTGCGCGCATCCCATCACCGCGAAATTAAAAGACTGACTGTCTTCCGCGCGGATATACGCGGGCATCAGAAGAAAAACAAGACAAATGCCCTTAAAGAACGTGATTTTCCTGAGTGCGGCATACTGTGCGGATATAATGGCTCGTGACACGACAATACCTCTCATTATTTATCGCAAAGCCCCCGGCCGGGCTCCGTCCATGCGGTGGGGCAATTTTTCATATATTCTATGCTGCGTTTTCTTGGTTCGTGCCATCTTTTCCGCGAATTCGCCGCCGGAGGAAGGCAGGGCTTCGCTCAAATTGTCTTTTTCACCTGCCGTCAGCCTGCTGAAGAGCTCCTTTTTAAGAGCTTCTGCTGTCTTCGCTTCAACCCCGGCCAGATTATTATGTTCCATGGGGTCATTTTTAAGGTCATACAGCTCGATTTTGTCAGGAAACCATATCAGCTTCCATCTGTCGGAGCGTATCGCTTTCCCGCCCAGCGTGTTTTCACTGCAGACATATCGGTTGAATCCGGCGTCAACTTTGCCGGAAAGCAGCGGCTTAAGACTGCGCCCCTGAGCGTCTTTATTGACTTCTATCCCGGCTAATTCCAGCATGGTGGGCATGAGGTCTATCAATTGCACCTGCCGGGTTATTTCTTTTTTCGCCATTCCCGGGATTTTTACGATAAGGGGAACCTTCAGCGTGCCTCCGTATAAATTAAATTCGTGGAGAAAATAATCGTGGTCAAAAAGACCCTCCCCGTGATCGGCAGTCAGAATAATTATCGTCCTGTCAAGCAGTTCTGACTCCCGCAGCTTGCCGATAAAATCACCTATAAGTCCGTCCACATAATTTATCCCCTCGTCATACCTGGCTATAATGTGGTTCATGTCATCATCGCTGAGGTCTATAATTTCCCGGGTTTCTTTGACAAGCAATTTCTTCCTGTAGACCCGAAAAAGATCATCTTCACTGATAGAAGGATTTACCTTAAAACCCCTGTCGTAAACTGAAGAAGCGGGGAAAGCAAATGGCGTATGCAGGTCGTTCGCGTGCACCAGCAGGAAGAATTTTTCCCTCTTGCCGCCTTTTTCTTTCACCCATTCAAGCGCTTCGGGAAGAGTGGTTTTAAAAGATGCCGAAGAATAATCAAGATGGTAATACTCATCGAAGCCCTGGTTAAGCCTGAAAATGGGATTGAGCAGCCACCCGCCCAGAAAAGCCGCTGTTTTATAGTTGTATATCTTAAAGATTTCCGCGAGAGTCAGCGCCGAATCGCTTAAAACCCTGTCCGTGGCGGTCACTCCGTGGGCCGACACATATCTGGAGGTAAACATCGAGGAAAAGCTTAACAGCGTGTTGGGGGCCTGGGTAACCGCCTGTCTGAACACTGCCGACTCTGCGGCCAGGGCGTCTATGTTTGGGCTTGTTTTCCTGTGATAACCGTAGCAGGAAAGATGGTCGGCGCGAAGGCAGTCCACCACGATAAGGATTATATTGCAGTCCGAAGGCTTAACCTCCGCAGAATCGCCGGCTGCGCATAGATTCAGCGCAAGCGACAAAACGCCTGAAATAAGCAATACATACACATATCCTAATCCCGCGCAACGCGTTCTTTTTTTCAATCCGGCCATATGCTTAACGCCAATACCCCGCTTCCTTCAACTTGCTCTTCATTTCATCAGTCAGCACTATTTTCGTATCATCAGGACTCTTGTCTGTTCTCGTTTTCCTGCGCCATTCCAGCAGTTTTTGCACAAGCTCATAGACCACCGACGGTTTTGCAACCGCAAGATTATTCAATTCAGCCTTATCGCGCAGAAGATCGTAAAGCTCGTATCGCCCGTTTTCGCATATCAATTTCCATTTGCCGGTGCGCATCGCCCATTTATGGAAACTCGCCTCGGAATAGCCATGCCGGCTGAAATCTTTTCCGGTTTTCCCATCCTCAATGACCGGCACCAGACTTACCCCCTGCGCTTCATTGTTGACGGGAATCCCCAGCAAATCCAGCACAGTGGGCATTATGTCTATCAGCTGGGCCTGGACCATAACCCTGGTCCCTTTTAATTTCATGTGCGGGCTCTTTATGAAGAGCGGAACGCGAATCGCCTCGTCATACAGATTTTTCCGGCCGAACCGGTCAAAACTGCCGTGGTCAGCCAATTCCTCCCCGTGTTCCGCCGTGAAAATAATTATTGTTTTTTCGGATAATTTAAGCTCATCAATTCTCGCCAGAAGCTCACCGATAAACCTGTCCGCGTAAGCGATGCCCGCGTCGTAACGGGAATTGATGTAATCAATGTCATCCTTCGTCAGCCTTACCTCTTTCCCGTTTAGAAAAAGAACGCCGTTTTTAAAATCCCTGAGAAGATTATAATCAAGAAGCAGCCCTTTCAACACCCCGGAATAGCCGGGGTCATTGCTGCCGGGCTCAGGTCTATCAAAGGGCGGATGAATATCGTAAGCATCTATAAACAGGAAAAATTTTTCATCCCTGCTGCCGGCCAGCCATTTCAACGCACGGGGCATGATATCCCTGAGCGTTCCCATTGGCTTGTTGTCCGTTTCATCGGAATACACATCAAACCCCTGGTTAAGGCCATATTGCCCGATCATATCCAGTCCGCCCGTAAACGCCGCAGTCCTGTAGCCGTGTTTTTTCAATATTTCAGCCAGGGCAAGCTCCTTCTCCGATACTTTTCCTCCTCTTTCATAAACTCCGTGACTGTGGACATATCTTGATGTGAATAGCGACGCAAGGCTGGGCAGGGTCCAGTGACTTTGAGCGACGGCATGCTCGAACACCGCCGATTCTCCGGCAAGCCTGCTTATGTTCGGCGCGGTTTCCGTCCCGTACCCGTATGCCTTAAGATGATCGGCCCTCAGCGCGTTGAGACTGACAAGAACCACGTTCAGCTGAGGGTTGCCGTCAGAATCAGAGTCGCCGGCATGGCAGAAAACGCACGCCGCCGATAAAATGATGCAGACTGAAATTTTTTTCATCGCTTCGCCGGTTTTTGCAAGCATTCCCCGGAACGCAGGCCACGGAACAGCGTCAGAAAAATCAAGCTTCGCCGCCTGCTCATCGTCCGCTTTTTTCATGCTGGTATTTTTTCCAGGACTTGACCCGCGGCCTGTCCATCCACCAGTATCCCATGGCCTTCATCCGTTCCCTGACAATCGCGGTGGGCCGCTTATCACTCCTGACTTTCCGGCGGGGGATTGACGCCAGAAACAGGTTTAAGTCCGCCGTGCGCGCTTCAAGGACCTCCGGTTTTTCTTCGGCAAGGTTCTTTTTTTCCTTCGGATCATCGGCCAGGTTGAACAGTTCGTAGCGCCCGTCCGCTGAAATCAGCTTCCAGGGATATTTCCTGATGCCGATACATGGCAGACTCGTAGCGAGCGAGGGTGTTTCCGAATACACCGTTCTGACGGGAATGGATTCCCCAGTCTGTTTCAGCACGGGTTTAAGAGTTATTCCCTGCGCGCCTTTGGGAATATCGACCCGCAGGATATCCAGGACTGTGGGCATGACATCAACCAGCTGCGCCTCTGTTTTTGCCCTGAAAGCGCCCACCCCCGGGACACGGAACATCAGAGGAACATGTATCCCCTCATCATACAACATTCCGTGGAATGAACTTATGATAGTGCCGTGGTCCATCAGCGCCTCTCCCGCGCTGGCCATGAATAAAACCAGCGTTTTATCCTTCAGCCCCTGCGCTTCAACCTCTGACAGGAGCCTGCCCACATAACTGTCGGCGTAAAGCACGGCGCCGTCGTACTGCGAAACAATATAATCGATATCCCTCTTTCCAAGCCCGGCAACCTTCTTTTTCAGGCGGAAATCCTCGTAAAGTCCGTCTTCGTAAACGCGGTCGGCTAGATTATAATCCAGAACCACCTTGCTGAGTATCCCATCGTATCCCTTGTTGAACCTGTCCAGAAATTCTTTGGGCGCGCGGTAAGGCGCGTGGCAATCGTAGCTGTGAACCAGCAGAAAGAATTTTTTCGCCTTATTTTCGCGCATCCACCTCATGGCATCCGGCAAAATATCATGGAAAGTCCCGAAATCCCGTGTATCTTTATACACCTCAAAGCCGCTGTTTAATCCGAAGCTGTGATTCAAGAAAAAACCGGCGGTAAAAGCAGCGGTTTTGTATCCGCGCTTTTTCAATTCACCCGCCAATGTCGCGATATCGGGGTCCAGCCGGTTTCTGCCGCTTATTACGCCATGGGTGGGAGGATAAAGGCCGGTAAAGATAGAAGCGGCGCTTATAAGAGACTGGCTTGACTGGGCGAAAGCGTTTTCAAAAACCACGCTTTCCGCCGAAAGCTTGTCGATATTCGGGCTGGTTTTTCTCGGATACCCGTAGCAGCTCAGGTGGTCCCGGCGCAATGTCTCCATCAGAATCATCACGACATTATAATCGTCCGGGGTTTTAACGC
Source organism: bacterium (assembly GCA_043817835.1). Taxonomy (GTDB): domain Bacteria; phylum Elusimicrobiota; class Elusimicrobia; order Elusimicrobiales; family CAZFMJ01; genus JBDRGJ01. Next base: position 2,663 of record JBDRGJ010000136.1, on the reverse strand, counting down.
CGTCGCCCGCAAAACATGCTGTTTTTGCCGTTTGAAGCAAAAGAATTAATACAGATAAAAGCAGGTTCATAGACTATCAACTCCCAGGTTTATCTCAAATCCCGGCTAATGGCAAATTTTTTCGTACCCCCTGGTGAAAAAATGCTGCGGGCAGACCTAGCCGTTAGCAGAGGATTTGTCCCAAATCCTCGGATAAGGACAAATTTTTCTACTGTAGCCCGCCGATTTATCGGCGTTGTAATCGAAAGCCCGATGAATCGGGCAACTACACCCGTCTGGTGAAAAATGTCAAGGGCATACCTGGGCGTTAGCCGAGGATTTGGGTTTGTTGCCCGCATTGAAGCGTTAATCCTGTTTTACTAAAATCTATTTTAACAATATTCAGTATTGAAAAATAGCGGAATTAATTCTTTCCCAAAAATGCAATTTTTTCATATTCGCAAAATTCTCAAAACTGCCGGGATTGCCGTCATATCCGTTTTTATATATTTTACTTCCCGGGCCCATGCCGCGCCCCATTCCCATCAGCTTCCGGCCGGCTACAACCTCATCCTGATAGGCTGGGACACCCTCCGGGCCGACCATGTCAGCGCACTGGGCTACAAGCGAAAGACCACCCCCAATTTAGACCGTCTGGCCGGCAGATCCTTCCTGTTCACAAAGGCGATAAGCCCGGCAAGCTGGACTCTGCCGGCATTTATGTCGATATTCACATCTCTGTATCCCTCTCAACACGGGGTGACCAATAAGTATAAATTGCCTTCCGACGACACTGTTGAATTTGAAATGACAAGCCTTTCCACCGATGCGGTCACGCTCGCACAGGTGTTTAAAGCCAACGGTTATAAAACAGCGGCATTTACGGGCGGGGCCGGATTGGGCGGGCATTTCGGATTCAGCCGCGGATTCGATGTTTACGTAGACAGCGGCAATTTTGTCGGCTTTGACAGCACTTTTCCGCAGGCCATCGACTGGCTTTCTGAAAATTCAAACAACAGATTTTTTCTGTTTATTCACGGATACGACACCCATCCCTTTCATAATTTAAAAGCCGACGGCCGCTACAGCTTTATCCCACCGGAAGAGGCATCGGATGTCCTGAAAATACGCGAACGCCACGAGAAGATGCGGATGGATATCCTGGAAGGCAAAAAAGTTCAGCACACGAATGCCGACATCAGGCTGTGGAATGATGCATATGATGAAAAAATAGTAAGAGCTGACAGGCTTTGGGGGAAATTTCTGACTGATTTTTCAGCGCTGAAAAATACGGCAGAAAACACCGTTATAATCCTTTTGTCGGATCATGGCGAAGAGCTTTTTGACCACGGCGGGGTGGACCACGGAATGACTCTTTACGATGAGGTAATCCATGTTCCGCTTTTGATTCATGTGCCCCATAAAAAAGGACGGATTATAGATGCGCAGGTCCGGACTATGGATATTTTTCCGACCATCATGGAACTTCTGGCGCTGAAACAGGAAGAAAAACTGCCGGAACAATTGCAGGGCTCGAGCCTTGTCGCCCGCATGAACGGCGACACGAAACCCCTGGATGCTTTTTCTGAAACCGACTATTTATTCCATTTCAATAAAAGAGCGGTTCGCAAAAGCAACGGTCTCAAACTCACCTATGACGGCTTTACGCAGGACAGGAGGCTTTACGACACCCTGTCAGACCCGGGGGAAAAAACCGACATCTTTGAAAAGGAAGCGGCTAAATCATATCCCCTGGAAATAGAACTTTTCAACTGGCTTGACGACATTAACCCGCGTTGAGACATTACTAGCCATGGTTGTTTTGCATGGATTTTAAAAAAACAGACGCCTCCGGAATCAGCCGGAATCCGGCAATTGCCCGACTTCCGGAGATTTAATTACTAAGGGAAACACCCGGGATCCTCATGCTTATTGGTTTGCATTGTCCGCGACATATCACCAATCCCCATATCTGAACCGCACAATCACCAATATCCGTGTTTTTTGGCATTTTCGCGCACTTCTTCCGGAATATTACGGGTTGACGGATCGGATTGCATGAATTTACGGGATGATTCGGCCCATTGTTCCAACTTGCCCTTCAACAGATTTACAGTATCCGGATATGCCGCCGCCGAATTCACCAACTCATAGGGATCTTTTTTAAGATCGTACAATTCAAAGGTTTCTTCCGTGCTACCGGACGCCGGATCTTCCGGGGAGTCCAGAAATTTTATTTCGTGTATTAATTTCCATTCATCGTTCCGTATCGACTCGTTAATGCTCGCAATATCATAAGGAGCATAAGCTTCAGGCTTCGCGGTGTTATATATTGCACCGGCATAAACGAATTCATTTACAGCCTTGTTTTTATTCATCAAGGGCAGCAGGCTTGTCCCCTGAATCCTGTGCGAGATAGGAGCATCCATAATCTGCATCAGCGTCGGCATGATGTCGACAATCTGGACCAATCCGCGCACACGCCTGCCCTTCACTCCGGGAATCCTAATCGCAAGAGGAACATGCACCACATCGTCATAAAGCGTTCCTCTTATTGTTCCGGAACGTCCGAAACGGCCATGCCTGGCGAACATTTCTCCGTGCTCCGAAAAAATCACTACAATTGTTCTGTCAAGCAGCTTTTTATCCAGAGAATCGAGAAACTCTCCCACCTCACGGTCCAC
>JBDRGJ010000135.1:0-2353 GCA_043817835.1 bacterium | reverse complement strand
CACCGTGTAAATGGTCCTGGCCCCGTCGGAAAGATTAGTCCCGCGTACCGTAGTCGCGATGTTCCCGAGAGAGGCCTTTATTGGTCTGCTGAAGTCCGGCTTTCCACCGGAGGCGGGGAAAAAGCGGATCCCGGTAGGCCCGTCGGCCGGCATAAAAACCGCCACGGCCGGCCTGCCCTTGTGCAGCCCGATGCCGGACATTTCCGCCTTATTTGTTATCGTTTTCCGCATATTTTAGAATTCGTCCCCTACACCCTGTTTCACGCCGCATATTTCTGGTTTCTGGATCTGGGATGAGCCGGGTCTGTATAGGAGAGTTTCCCACTTTTTACCAGCGGAGTGATATATTTAGCCATAAGATACACCCTATTTTTATTTAATGTTCCAGCTATTTCTCTGGCCGATCGCGGAACCCGGCAAAAGTACAAAATAGCTACCCTTATTTGGTCGGTTTTCTTGATAGGTTTTTCTTGATAGGTTTTGTGAATAGGTTTCTCCTGAAATATATCAAGAACAGCCCCGGAAAGCCTGTAACTTGCCCATCGCTTTGCGCTTTCCTGCGCCAGTAAACCCCTGTTCTTTAGCCCTGTAAGTAATGCTGTAACGTCCGCTCTGTGCAGACCGGTGAGCGCCTGAACAGAAGCATTGTTTACCCATCCATTATCACGCGCCCGAATAAGTGTAACCTGTTCATGCTGAGTCAGCGGCTGAAGCACAATCCCGGGCAGCGCGGGCGTTTCTGCCGGGACCGGCATCCCGGCGCAGGCGGCAAGCCACTGCCGGTCCTGGCTTGAAAGAAGATGAACCAGCCGCAGACTCAGGACAAATTCATAGCGCGCCGAATCACTGATGATAGAAGGCAGCTGAAGCCCCGCTTTTCTCCAGATGCTTAAGATCTTGGGGAAACCGGTGCCCGCCTCATCCGCCAGGAAGATATGCCGGAACATTCTCAGAAGAACCGGGTTTCTGGGGTCGGAGCGGTCGCCTGTAAGCAGGTCATCCTCTGAAACGCGCGAAAAACCGGGATTCCGGAAGATAAATTGCCTTGGCGATGTTTTAACAAGAAGGGCGGCAGGCTCGGCATAGTCGGCGTGAACAAGCATGTTCACCAGCGCCTCCCGCAAAGCTTCATGAGCCGGAGTCTGGTCAAGCCTGTGGGGGCCTTCAAGGCGGAAGGGAATCTTGAGCGATCCGGTCAGCCTGGGATAAATCTGGAAGAATGCGTCGTAGAGGTTTCCCTCCCAGGCTATCCGGTCTTCCCACCGTGTTTCTTCTCCGGATGATTCGGCTGCCAGCAGGCGGAAATCTATCAGGTGGCGCGGGCGGACGCTGAAAATCGCTTCCCGGCTTCCGAACATAAGCACCGCCGCCTTGGTGAGCCCCTCTTCCCCGGTGTGCGGATCCTTACGGTAGCCGCCCAGCGCTTTAAGAAACCGCATGTCCTCATATTCATTCCACCGATGGGCGGAGTTGAACTGCCTGAACCTGGTTCTGTAACGACCGAGAGTCTGTTTGTCCAGGTCATCATATGAAAGCCCTTTCAAAACAGCGGAATCCGCGCTCTGGGCGCTTGCCCCGCGAATCATCCTGTCAACCTCATCTTTTTTGCAATGATAATCCCCTTCGTTTCTTCTCACAAAAGTTCCGGAATAAGGGTTGCCGTCTATATAAACCGGTTTTTCGGAATTGGAGACAGCGCGGACTTTAAGCGTGATAATATCCGTTCCGGCTATTTTCTGGATTCTGATATCTTCCGGACCGCAGACTTCCATGCTTATTTTCTGACGGTTGCGCATGAGATTGAATATGTCCTGTTTCATGGTTTCGGAGTTCTTGACGCCTTCAGCCCTGATTTTTTCCTTATCTTCTCTGACCCCGAGTAAAATCCATCCTCCATGCGTATTGGCAAACGCGCTTACCGTATCCCACAGCCCCGAAGGCATTCCTACGGCCGCGGTCTTGAATTCAAGCTCCAGATTCTCCCGGAGATTCAGTTTTTGCAGAAGTTCTTCAATATTCATGCCGCGAACATCCTTGCTTAAACACCGTTCGGAATTGTCTTACATTTAAGCGTTTAAGCAACGGCCAGCCTGTCTACCCACCTCGAAAAAGGCATGCTGCCTTTTCCCTCTTTACGGCCGGCTTATCCGACTTGCCGGCAAACTTCTTCCCGCCCGGCTTTCCCGAATCCCCGATTTTCAAGCCTATGGCAGTGCCGCATCAGGCGCTATGCGTATCAAGCGGCCAATCATGAAGACTTGAAGCAGTGTCCCTTATCTTCCATCACTCACGCTGAAAAAGTTATTAAGATATTGAGAACCGTCCCCAACAGTCTCCCTCGGACTTTCGTAAT
>JBDRGJ010000134.1:0-9106 GCA_043817835.1 bacterium | reverse complement strand
ATGACGGCTTTGCGCTGATGCCGCCGGCGCTCGTCGACAGTAGTGATTGCCGCTCAATTTATGCGTCTGCTCTATATTAAAATATCAACTAATTACAATCGGAATATCATGAACAGACCGCTATTTTTATCAAGAGCGCTGGAAATGGTGTATAAAATACGCAAGGGCTGCAGGAATGACTACTACTGCCCTGTTTGTGAAAGCAGTCTTGCTCATTTCAACAGATTTCCTGATAATTATTTCGAAATGCTGGATAAATACGGCTGCATTCACTCTTTGTTCAGAATGGAAACGCTCAACTACTTGAAGTATTCATGTCCTGTATGCGGCACTTCCGACAGGAGCAGGCTATACGCGGTATATCTCAGGGACAAACTGTGTTCCCCCGGGTATATGAACAAGCCTATAGAATTTCTGGAGATAGCTCCGGATCGCCCCCTTTCCTGCTGGTTGAAAAAGGTCCCAGCCGTGCATTATCGTTCGATGGATCTGTATATGGCCGGCGCGGATGATAAAGCCGATATCGTGGATATGAAGATCTACGGGGATAATAAATTCGACGCGATATTATGCTCCCATGTGCTTGAACACGTGGAAGACGATATCAAAGCGATGAGTGAGCTCCACAGGATCCTCAAGACCGGGGGATTCGCAATCGTGATGGTCCCCATATTGCTCGCGCTGGACGGAGATTTGTATAACAGTAATCGGGTCTCTGAAGGCGACCGGTGGAAATATTATGGCCAGGGCGATCACGTCAGGATGTATTCCAAGAAAGGATTCGTTTCGAAACTGGAACAATGCGGGTTCCGCGTGGCCCAGTTTGGAGTGGACCATTTCGGCGCCGAGGTTTTCACAAAGCACGGGATCCACGAGAGGTCAGTGCTGTATGTGGTGGAGAAATAGAATATAAAAACGGGCGGGGCGCGAAAGCGAGGGAAAATCCGTAAGCGCGGTCACATAATGCGAAAAATAAAAAAATTCCGCCAACCAATATATGTTACCAAGCCCTCCATGCCCCCGCTGCGGGGATTCATAGCGTCCTTGAAAAAGATATGGGGCAGCAGATGGCTGACGAACGCCGGCCCGTTCCACCAGGAGCTGGAGAAAGCTTTGGCAGAACATCTTGGGATCAAATATCTTTCGCTTTTCTCCAACGGGACATTGGCGCTGATCACAGCCCTGCAGGCGCTGCGCATAAAGGGGGAGGTGATCACCACCCCGTACAGTTTCGTGGCGACGACGCATGCGCTTAAGTGGAACGGGATCAAACCGGTTTTTGTCGATATCGAGCCCCGGTTTTTAAATCTCGACCCGGGCAAAATAGAAGCGGCCATCACCTCTGAAACCACGGCCATGCTGCCCGTACACGTGTACGGGAATCCCTGCGATACCGCCGCTATCCAGCGGATAGCCGACGCCTACGACCTGAAGGTCATTTATGACGCCGCGCACGCCTTCGGCACGAAGCGGCGCGGAAAGACCATCCTAAACTGCGGGGACCTTTCTATTTTGAGCTTTCACGCCACCAAGGCCTTCACCACAATAGAGGGCGGCGCCATCATATGCCACGACGAAAAGATGAAACGGCACATAGACGATCTGAAGAACTTCGGGTTCCGCGACGAAGTGACGGTCGTGGCGCCGGGGATCAACGCCAAAATGAACGAAGTGCAGGCCGCGTACGGCTTGCTGCAGTTGAAATATATAGACGGCTGGGTCGCCAAACGCAAGGCCATCGCGGACCGCTACCGCGCCAGGCTGAAGGGGATAAAAGGGCTCAGCCTGATGCCGGAGCCGCCGGACTGCAGCCTGTCCCACTCGTATTTCCCCGTTCTTATCGAAGCCGGGGAGTACGGCAGGACCCGCGATGAATTGTATGATAAGCTGAAAGAGTACAATGTTTACGGAAGACGCTATTTTTATCCGCTGATCAGCAGCTTTTCTTCTTACCGGAGCCTGCCTTCCGCCGCCCCGAAAAACCTGCCGGTGGCCGTAAGAACGGCGGAACGGGTATTATGCCTGCCGATATACAGCGATCTGGAGCCGGCCGGTGTCGAAAAGATCTGTGATATGCTTGAAAGGTTCCGGAAAGCGGCTTAAACAGCCATACAGCAGAGCTTCTTAAAGTGGAGTCTTAGATGAGAAAAAATATAATAATTTACGGGGCGGGCGGGTTCGGCCGCGAAGTCGCCTGGCTGATAGAGCGGATAAATAAGGTCGGCCATGAATGGAATGTCCTGGGATTTGTTGACGATGTGCAAACCGGAATGTATGGGAAAGATATTAACAATTTAAAACTTTTCGGAGGGAAAGAGTGGTTCGCGGCAAATAAAGAGGAGATCTATGTGACTTGCCCGGTCGGCAGCAGCAAGGGGCGGCGCTCAATACATCAGTATTTGGAACAGTATCCGAATGTGAAGTTCGCCACGCTTATCGATCCATCCGTTGTGATCGGCGGCACCTCGGTCGTCGGGGAGGGCGCTATAATTTGCTGCGGCGCGAGAATAACCGTTAATGCGAAGATCGGCAAAGGCGTCGTTATCAATACCGGCTCGTCTATCGGACATAATTCCGATTTAAGCGATTTTTGCACGCTGCTGACGAATGTAATGGTTTCCGGAACCGTGAGGATAGGCGAGAACTCTGAAATAGGCTCAGGGGCGTTTATCCGGGAATATTTGACCATTTGCAGTGATGTTGTTGTCGCTCCGCTGTCTTCAGTCCTGCGGGATATAACTGAGCCCGGGATATATGCCGGTAATCCGGCAAGACGGTTCAAATGATCAATTCGAAATGAAAGGGAACCAAACCTGTGACCAATCTTGAGAAGTATAATAACGCATTTATCGAGACTTTCGGCATCAAGGAAATCGCGCTCGCTGCGCTTGCATATCATTCCATAACCAACTGGGATTCCGTGGGCCATATGGGGCTTATGGCAAATCTGGAGGAGAAGTTCGATATCATGCTTGAAACCGACGATATAATCGCCTTCTCTTCATATGAAAAAGGAAAGGAAATAGTAAAAAAATATGGCATCGAAATCTGAAAGGCTGCTTGAAGGAAAAAATGTCGTGGTCACCGGGTGTCTTAAGGGTATCGGCCGCGCCACTTTGGATATGCTGGCGGAAAACGGGGCCAATGTCTGGGCGTGCAGCCAATACGAAGACGCTGATTTTACGGCTCATGTCAAATCGCTGGAGGCTCAGCATAATGTGATGATAACCCCGGTATATTTCGACCTGCAAAACCAAGATTTGATCAAGGCCGCGGTTAAAACCATTTTTTCCGCGAAAAAACCAGTTGACGCCCTGGTCAATATCGCCGGCATGACGCAGGACGCTTTGTTCCAGATGGTGTCAATGGCGCAACTGAAACAGATTTTTGATGTAAATTTCTTTTCCCAGATCCTCTTTACCCAATACATTGTAAAATTAATGCTCCGCAATAAAAAAGGAAGTGTGGTCAATGTTGTAAGCATTTCCGGCATTGACGGCAATCCCGGGCAGTTGTCATATTCGGCGTCCAAGGGCGCGCTGATAGCTGCGACAAAGACCTTGTCCGCCGAACTTGCGCCGCAGGGCATAAGAGTAAACGCTATAGCGCCGGGGGTCATCAAAACCGAGATGACCGAAAAGCTGCCCGACGAAACGCTTCGCCGGTTCATGGCCAAAAGCGCCGTAAAGCATATGGGGCTGCCGGGGGAGGTGGCCGGCGCCATCATGTTCCTTGTGTCGGATCTCTCCTCCTATGTTACAGGGCAGATCATCCGGGTGGACGGCGGAATAGGCTAGAGAGGTAAACATCAATGCTTTTACAGGGTAAAAACGCGATCATCACAGGTTGTAACCGCGGCATCGGCAAGGCCATCCTTGCCGCTTTTGCTGAAAATGGCGCGAATGTCTGGGCCTGTGCCCGCAAGCCTGACGCCGGGTTCGAGAATTATGCCGGTGAACTCGCGAAGAACAACAACGTCCAGATCCAGCCGGTCTATTTCGACCTGGCCGATGCCGAGGGGATAAGAGCGGCGGTAAAAACGGTCCGCGCCGCGAAAAAACCGGTGGATGCCCTGGTGAATAATGCCGGTATTTCTTATAACGCGCTTTTCCAGATGTCTTCAATGGAGATGCTGCGTGAAACATTTGAAGTGAATTTCTTTTCAATGTTTATGTTTACGCAGTATATTTCAAAGCTGATGGCCGCGCAAAAGTCGGGCAGTATTATCAATATCGCTTCCTCCGCCGGAATAGACGGCAATCCTGGCCGTGCCGCTTATGGCGCCTCTAAGGCGGCGGTGATTTGCATGACAAAAACTATCGCCGCCGAATTAGGCGTGCATGGGGTGCGCGCAAACTCTATCGCTCCTGGTATTACAAAGACGGAGATGATCTCCAACATGACGGACGAAGTTATAGCGAAAACAATTGAACAGACCCACATTCAACGCGCAGGCCGGCCCAGTGAGATCGCAAACACTGCCGTGTTTCTGGCGTCCGGTCTGTCATCACATATAACAGGACAGGTAATCAGGGTTGATGGCGGGTTAAGATGAAAAATAGGGATGGCATAATCACGAAGTGCGCGGATTTCTCAAAAAAAATGCGTAGGAACGTGATCGAACTGGCGTTCAATGCCGGTCCCAACGGCGCGCATCTCGGCCCCAGCCTGTCTTTAATCGAGCTTACGGCTGTTCTCTATGCCGGTGTCTTAAAATATGACCCCAAAAATCCAGCCTGGGAAAATCGCGACCGGTTTATCCTGAGCAAAGGTCATGGCGCTTTAGGCTGGTATGCCGCGCTGGAGGCCGCAGGAATTATCACCAGGGAGCAACTTTATACTTTTGAACAAAACAATGGATCCCTCCCGGGGCAGCCGTCAAAAAATATTGATTTGGGTATTGAGTTTTCCAGTGGGAGCCTGGGGCTTGGGCTTTCTTATGGAGTAGGCTTAGCTATTGCCGCACGGAAACGGAATTCGGATTACAAAACATATGTTCTTTTAGGCAACGGCGAATGCAATGAAGGTTCAGTATGGGAAGCTGCCATGTCGGCAGTTAATTTTAAACTCTCAAATATTGTGGCAATTATCGATGCAAACGGTATGCAGTCTGACGGCCGGAGCTGCGACATTATGAAAAATGACCTTGCCTCAATATGGAAAGGATTCGGTTGGGAAGTAAGGGTGGTGGATGATGGTCATAATGTAGAACAAATTTATGATGCTTTTCTGTCTACCGGGCAACCTGATGTTCCAGTCGTGATCATCGCAAAAACCGTAAAAGGCAAAGGCATTTCCTTTATGGAAAATAATACCGACTGGCATCACAACTGTTTGTCGCAAGAGCAGTATAGCTCCGCATTGGCAGAGTTGGGCGAGAAGGCTTGATAATGATCACCGTAAATCCCACAAATGCCCGTATCTGGTCGAAATTGGGATCAAGGGGCAGTTTCGGAACTACGCTGGCTGAGTTGGGCGCGCAAAACGCGAATATCCTGGCCGTCTCGGCCGACCTTTGTAACACCTCCGGACTAGACCGCTTTCGCGCCGCGTTCCCAGACAGGTTCTTTAATGTCGGTATTGCCGAACAGAATATGATAGGCGTCTCGGCCGGGCTTTCATCGGAAGGCTATGTGGTCTTCGGTTCAAGTTTCTCTAATTTTATTGCGTTGCGCAGTTGCGAGCAAGTCCGTCATTACCTCGGGTATATGCAGTCAAATGTTAAGCTGGTGGGCCTTGCCGCGGGATTCCCGCTTGGGATGTTCGGTAACACTCATTACGGCTTAGAAGATATCTCCATGATGCGCGTAATACCGAATATTACCGTTTTATCCCCTGCCGACGGCACTGAAACGGTCAAGGCGACGATTGCCGCCGCGGAAGTCAGCGGGCCGGTGTATCTTCGTTTAACCGGCGGGATGAATAATCCCATCGTATACAAAGAAGACTATAAGTTCGAGGTGGGCCGGGCGATCACCCTTAAAGAGGGCGGGGATGTCGCCATTATCGCCACGGGCTCCATGGTTCATTATTCTCTGGAGGCTTCCAAACTGCTTGAGAAAGAAGGGCTATCCGTGGCTGTTATTGACATGCACACGATAAAACCTCTGGATGGCGGTATTATCGACAAAATGTCTAAGAACACAAAAATAGTCGTAACAGTGGAGGAGCACCGCATAACAGGCGGCCTCGGTTCCGCGGTGGCCGAATATCGGGCCGGGCGCGCAAACACGTCGCCCCAGGTCATGATAGGCGTACCGGATGAGTTTTCCCGCGCGGGGGATTACCGGTTCATGCTTGATAAGTATGGGCTGACCGCGCCCAAAATTGCCGGGACTATCCTTGAGAGGTATGCGTCGTTATAGCTGATACGCACGTATGGCGCTTTTTGATAATTTAAAAGAATATTCGGACAGCACGGCCGCTATAAGCGAAAGCGGTGAAAGAGCCACATATGGCGAATTAGACAGGTCCGGAGATGAGCTGTACGCTAAAATCGCTCATCGCTGCCTCGTTTTTTGCCTCTGTGAGAACAGTCTGGGCTCGCTTATCGGCTATGTCTCTTTCATTAAACACAGGGTCGTTCCGCTCCTGCTCGCCAGGGACATGGATCCGGAGCTGTTTAACGGTCTGCTGAAGCTTTATGAACCGGAATACATATATCTGCCCGCCGGCCTGGCGGACAGATTTAAAGGCCTTGAGAAAGTATGGTCAGGCTTCAATTATGCGCTGGTCAAGACCAATTACGCCACCAACTATCCTTTATTCGACGCCCTTGCCCTGCTGCTGACCACCTCCGGGAGCACAGGCAGTCCCAAGCTTGTCAGGCAGAGCTATAAAAATATCTCCTCCAACGCGGAAGCGATCGTGAAGTATCTGGAGCTTACGGAAACGGAAAGACCCATCACGACTCTGGCAATGAACTATACTTACGGCCTTTCCATAATAAACAGTCATTTACTGGTGGGGGCGACGCTGCTTTTAACTTCTAAAACCTTTATGGAAAAGGGCTTTTGGGATTTTTTTAAAGCGCAGGGCGCTACAAGTTTCGGCGGCGTTCCCTATACCTATGAGATCCTGAAGAAACTCCGCTTTTTCAGGATGGAGCTGCCCTCGCTCAGGACAATGACCCAGGCGGGCGGCAAGCTTACGCCGGAGCTTACAAAAGAATTCGTGGAATTTGCGGAGAGCCGGAAGATCAGGTTCTTCGTGATGTACGGGCAAACGGAGGCGACGGCGAGAATGAGCTATCTGGCGCCCCGGTACGCGCTTTCAAAATGTGGCAGTATGGGCGTCGTGATCCCCGGAGGCGAGCTCAGCATTATTGATGCTCATGGCCGGTTGATTGAAAAACCTGATACGGTGGGGGAACTGGTTTATAAGGGTGCCAATGTGACCCTGGGTTATGCCGAGCGCGGTGAGGATTTAAGCAGGGGCGACGAGTTCGGCGGCGTTCTCATAACAGGTGATATGGCAATGCGCGATAAAGACGGGTTTTACTATATTACCGGACGCAAGAAGCGGTTTATTAAACTGTATGGCAACCGGGTCAATTTAGATGAAACGGAGCGGCTGATTAAAACTATTATCCCTGATTGTGCCTGCGCGGGGCAGGATGACCATATGATCATTTATATAACTGAAACCGGCAGAGAACAAGATGTGCGGCAATTTATTGCCGGCAAAACCGGCATAAATTCAGCCGCATTTGAAGTGAAAGTGATCGGGGAAATACCTAAAAATGAGGCCGGCAAAACGGTATACGTGAAATTAGGGAAAATTTGAATATGTTTTTAGACAAAATTACGACTACTCCAGATAGGTCTAACGCTGATATTGAAGTCCTTAAAAATTGTGAACAACTCCCCATAGTACTTTACGGGGCCGGTTGGGATGCGCCTTATGTGAGGAAATATTTGATGCGCTTTGGTTTGAATGTGGCGGCAAGTTTCGTGGACGATAGTTTCGCCCGCACTAATGGTATAAATACATTTGAGGAAATCAGGCAAAGGTTCAAAAAATTTAATGTCGTTATCGCTTTTTCCGATTTTAGGCTTGCAAAAAAAACTTTGCAGCAGAAAAAATGCGATCGGATAGCAGGCATTTTTTTCTTTGATATTATTAACATAACATTGAATTTTTCTATGGATTACGCTTATGTAAGATGCCATATGGAGCAATTTAGTGCGGTTTACGAAATGCTCTGTGATGATCTATCTAAAAAAACATATGTCGCGTTTTCAAACGCAAAGTTAAGCGGTAATTGTGATGCCTTGTATGATGTTTGGAATAAAGAGCAGTATTTTCCGGAAGATATTATTGCACTTTCTGAGAATGAAATTTTTGTCGACGGCGGGGCTTATACTGGAGACACCCTGCTGAAGTTTGTGGGAAAAACAAAAAACAAATATCGCAAATATTATGCTTTTGAGCCTGACCCGGCGAATGGAGCGCAACTTGATATCCTGGTAAATGAGAAAGAGTTCCACGGCGTTCACATTATTGGTAAGGGATTGTGGAATAAGGTGGATGTGCTGCGCTTTGCATCAGAAGGAACATTAACTTCTGCTATATCAGAAATAGGAAGCACATCTATCGAAGTAGATACCATAGACAATGTATCTCCCGAATGCCACCTTTATTAAAATGGACATTGAGGGTGCTGAACTTGATGCTTTGAAAGGTGCTGCGGAAACGATAAAGAAAAACCGTCCGAAACTTGCCATCTGTATTTATCACAAGCCGTCAGATTTATTTGAAATACCGCTGTTCATTAAATCGCTTGTGCCGGAGTATAGGTTTTATTTGCGACAACATCAGCCAATTTCGTGTGATTTGGTTCTATATGCAGTAATTTAGAGGTTATGTCTTGGAAAATAATCATGCTCTTTCGGAAATTTTGAGTATCCCGCCATACTCACTTGGCAGGGAAGAAAAGCGCGAAATTCTGACCGCTTCTTTGGTCGAATTAACCCGGCATCATTATAGGAAATGCGTTCCCTACCACCGCATACTTGATGCCCTTTCATTTGATTTAAGCGGTATTAAAAACTATTGCGACATCCCTTTTTTGCCGGTGCGGTTGTTCAAGGAGTTCGAATTGCTG
>JBDRGJ010000133.1:0-6978 GCA_043817835.1 bacterium | reverse complement strand
TTACCGGCTGAAATATTATACGCAGGCCATTGAAAGCTGGTCCAGGCTTTCCACCAGCTACCCCAAAGCGAAAGAAACCGAGGATGCCGACTATCAGATCGCGGACACCTATTTTAAGGCGCAGAAGTACGCGGAGGTAGGGGTTTCCTATAAAAAAATAATCGCCAGGTATCCTAAAAGCCGGCAGCTTGCTCTTGCCTGGCTGAGAATAGCGCAGACTTCCTATTACACCAAGAACGATTCAGATGCTGTTTCACAGAGCAAAGAGGTTCTCAAACAGTTTCCGGAGTCGACCGAAGTGGTGGACGCGCTGGACCTTATGGATTCCGTGTTCGACCGTTCTCCGGACATGGATTATAAAACCGTGCTCTCGGAAATAGTGGCGGCATCCCCCCGCACCGCCGGAGCCGGCGAAGCGCAGTTCCGGCTGGGCAGACGTCTTTACGAGGAGAAGAGTTTTTCCATGGCCATAGAGGAACTTAAGAAATTCAGCGTGGAGTACACCGCGCATCCTTCCCTGGCCAAGGCGCAGTTTTATCTCGGCGAATCTTATTTTCAGAACAAAGACATGGAAAACGCTATTTCCGTTTTTGAGCGGCTGGTTGACAACTTTTCTGATTTCGCGGAGCTGCCGAAAGTTCTTTTCAGGATGGGGGGGGTCTACTTCGAAATGAAGAAATATCCCGAAGCTGCCGATGTCTTCAGGCGGCTGATAGATTTCTATCCCGACTCCGAGTATATAAAGCCTTCGCTTTACAACCTGGCGCTCTGTTACAAGTTCACCGGCAGGACCGACCTTGCACAGGAAACATACCGCAGGTACGGCGAAATGGCCGGAGAAAAGGACGAAAATGCCCAGGCCGCTCAGTGGGAAATATTCAATCTTCAGAAAGCCAGAGGAGACGCGGACGGAGCCATGAAGACGCTTGAACAGATATACGCCGCGTTCCATGACACTGAAAACGGGCTTCTGGCGCTTTATATGATGGGGGAGCTTCAGGTTGAGAACAACAGGCCGGACGAGGCCAGGGAAACCTGGGCTAAGCTTATACCGCTTAAACCTCTCAAAAGTCCCTCCCGCCTTAACGCTATTATAAAGCTGGGCGATATTTATGAAAAGGATAAAGACTATTCAATGGCGGCATCGCTTTACGATGATATAGCCAGGAATTCCGAAAAGCCTTCGCTGGCTAATGCCGCGAGGAAAAAAGCTGCGGACCTGCGTAAAATGAAGGCGGCTTCTCCCGGAAAGGCTGAACAGCAGTCGTACAAAGACGAGGGTACGGTGCTGCCCAAAGCGGCTTCTTCTGAAGAGCGCAGGCTGAAGCCTGTTTCCGAGAGGAGAAAACTGCCCGGCATGGAAAGAATGCCGGCCGAACAGCCCGGTTGGGAAGAGGGGGAATAGTAACAGTAAATTTAGGGAGGAAAAATGCTGGGAGAGCTAAATTATCTGGACATACTCAGGGAAAGCTTCACGCTTGTAATACTTCTTTTCTGTTCGCTTCTCTCAGTCACTTTTGCGTTCGAGAGGTGGTGGGCCTTCCGCAAAGCGCGGGAAAGGAAGACAGACGAACTCCTGGCCCACGTAAGCCGAATGCTGAAGGAGGGGAAGATGGATGAGGCCGCCAAATATACCACTAAGATGGATTCGCCGGTGGCGCGGCTGTTCCACTATGCCCTTACGCACCGCGACATGAAAAAACACGAGCTGGAGGAGCTTCTCGGCACAAAAAGGCAGGAAGAACGTCTGAGGCTGGAGAAGTTCCTGGGCATCCTTGGAACGATGGGAAACACAGCCCCCTTCATAGGCCTTTTCGGAACGGTGATAGGCATAATAAAAGCCTTTCGCGACCTGGCTCTTTCCGGCACCGGGGGGCCGACAGTCGTGGCCAAGGGCATAGCAGAGGCGCTGGTGGCCACTGCCGCTGGGCTGGCCGTTGCCATTCCGGCCGTCATCCTGTACAACTATTTCCAGCGCAAGCTCAAGCTCATCATGACGGAACTGGAAATTTTTTCCATCCGCCTGGTCATAATGCTGGAATCCAAATAGCGCAAGAAAGTTAGAAGGTGAGAGAGTGAGGAGGCAAGGAGGAGGTAAGAAGGTGAGACCCCAACACAGCCCCGGCAAAGCGCCAGAGGCTGCCGGGACGCAGGGCAGAGCTTTTGGGGCGGGCGGTTCCCTAAAGGGGTCCCTGTCCGGCCCGAGGTGAGAAGATCTGAAACGGTCTTTTTATCATGGATTATTCATTTTATGACTTTTTTATATTCTAACTTTCTCACATTATCACTTTCTCACTTCTAACTTTCTCACTTTCTAACTGAGATATGTCCGGAAAGACGACAGATAACAGCGAACCGATAACAGAGATAAACGTGACGCCTCTGGTCGACGTTTCTCTGGTTCTGGTCATTATTTTCATGGCCGTGGCGCCTTTCGCGATCCAGGCGGGCATAAAAGTCCTCCAGTCAAAGGCCAAGGCGGCGGTCGGCAAGGTTTCACTTTCGGAGAGCGTGCAGATCCGGCTTGACGAGAAAGGGATTGTTACGGTCAACGGGAAACAGACCAAGATGGAAAACTTTTCCGCAGCAGTTTCAAAGGCGCTTCTTTCCAGCAAGGACAAGTTCGTCATCGTGACGGCGGCCGCCAGGAACCGCGTAGGCGACGTGGTGCGCCTTCTCGATGACTCCAAACAGGCCGGCGCCTTAAAGCTGGCGATAATGAAGAGTGATAAAGCAGGAGTGTGAGAAGGTCAGAAAATGAATAATCTATGGCAAAGAACTGTTTAGAACATTCTTACACTCTCACTTTCTCACTTTCTCCCTAGATAATATGGCCGGACATTCCATTGAAGACGACGAGCCGATAGCCGGCATAAACGTCACGCCGCTGGTGGACGTCTGCCTTGTGCTGGTAATCATATTTATGGTGACGGCCCCTCTGCTTTCCGAACCTGTTTTCAAGGTCAAGCTTCCGGCGGCGCGCACCCAGGAAGGGGAGGAGAGGGAAAAAATAGTAATAAGCATTTCCGCCGAAGGCAAGCTGGCCCTGAACGAGAAGGAATTTAAGTCATCCAAGGACCTGTCCGGTCCGCTTAAAAGAGCCCTTGCCGCCAGCGATGCCAAATATGTCATTTTCAGGGCCGACGCCGAAGCGATGCACGGGACTCTCACTGACCTTATGTACGAGGCCAAGGAGTCGGGCGCAATAAACATGACGATAGCGACAGAACAGAAGAAGGGGGAGAATGCTGGAAGGTGAGAGAGTGAGAGTGTAAGAAAGTTAGAAAGTGAATAATCTATGACAAAAAAACCGTTTCTAACCTTCTAACCTTCTCACTTTCTCACTGACATATGGAACGCAGGATATTTTATTCATTCGCCGGCTCCGCTTTTTTTCACGCGGCTCTTTTCGCGGCATATCTGCGTTTCGTTCTGTTTGCTCCGCAGAACAAAGTCACCGTCATAAGCGATGTGGATCTGCTGATGCCGGAAAAGGCAAAGCCGGTTGAAGTCCGGGTCCGCAACAAGACATTGGATTTTCTGAAACTGGCCATGCCTAAGATAATAATGCCTAAACCGGCCGTAATACCGCTTGACATAAAACCGCTCAGGGAGAAAAAAATTCTCGCCCTTCCGGAAAAGCTGGTGGAAAGAAGCGGGCGGCTGAAAACGCCTGAAAAACTGGACATGGACATGAAAAGAACCGCTCCTTCATCACTGGCCGACATGGCTGCCGAATTTAAAACGGAGCGGGCTCAGGTCGCAATGGCTCCCAGGATAGAACTGGAGGAGGTGGGGATGAAGAAAGCTCCGGCCATACCGGAAGGCCTGAAATTCGACGAAAGGGCGCCGGTCGTCCGGCCGCAGAGCATACAGGAGGTTGCAGACGTTATTTCCCGGGCCAGAAAAGCTATCGCTATGCCTGCCACACTTTTGTTGGAGGAAACGCAGACCAGGCCTGTTCCGTCCCGTATAGCCGGCGAGGAGCTGCCAGGCAAACCCGCAGCGCTTGTCCAGGCCGAAATTCCGGCCACGCTGGAAAAGGAGGGCCTTGAACCTCTTCTGGATTCCAGGCTTCCATTGCGCCGTTCTTTTCTCCAGGAAGAGGAGAAAAAACCGGTGGAGATAGAAGGTCCGCTTTCAGGCAGGAAAGTTCTTAAGGCATATACCCCGGCATTTCCTGAATGGGGCAGGGAGAAAGGCATACTGGAGGCCTCCGTTTCCATAAAGTTTTTTGTGGACTCGTCAGGAAAGGTCATGGAAAACATGACAGTGGAGCGCACTTCGGGCTATGGCGCGCTGGACCGCCTGGCTATGGACGCTCTTAAAAAATGGCTTTTCGCCCCGCTTTCCGGTCTTCCACAGAAGCAATGGGGGGTAATTACTTTCAGATTCGTCACGGAGTGACTTAAAAACACATGAAAAAAATACTTTTTGCGGTTTCTGCGGTTCTTCTGCTTTCCGGCACTGCTCCGCCGGTCCGGTCCGGACAAGACCCGGAAACATCCTCCGGCGGGGACGAAACTGCGGAGTCTGCCGCCGCCATAACCGAGTATTCGGGCAGCGTGCCTGAAGAAGTGGTGATAAGAGGGGGGGGGTCCAGGCCACTCACTACCTCGAAACCTGCGTTTAAAATGGCGGTGGACGGCTTTGAAAGCATACGCGCTTCCCTGGAGCCGGACGCAAGGCTTTTTCTGGCCGAATCCCCGTCTTCCCTGGGGTGGAGCAGAAACCGTCCGGATATCCTTCACAACCCCAGGGTCATACAGCCCTGGCGCACCACATTCAGCGACCGCACCGGGATAACTTTCAACCCGCGCAAACGCCTGGACGAGATTTTCAGAGGGGGAATCGGCGAGAAGGATATGAAGGATCTGCACTGGGCTCTGAACATAGCGGACGAGGAGGGAAGGATATTCCAGAAGTATTCCGGAACAGGGGAGCCTCCCGAGGAACTGACCTGGAGCGGGCAGAACGACCGCAACGAATGGATAAAAGCCGGGCACTCCTATTCCGCGGTCTACATGTTCACCGATGCGGCCGGTTCCCCTCACACCGGGGCCGGCAATCCGCTGAAGTTCACCGGGATAGTCCACCAGGAAAGCTCAGGCCTGCACATAAGCCTGGACTCGGCGGTGCTTTTCGGCCCCGGCAAATCAGGCACCAGCATAGAAAAGCCGGTGGGAACAAATCTTGTCGTTTCGGCGGCCGACCTCATAAAGAGGAAGTTTTTCAATCTGCCGGTGAAGGTCCATTCCTACGCTCGGACAAGGCTTCTGGCGGAACAGCAGACGGATCTTGTGACGGACTTTCTAAAAGAACACCTTATGATACTTTCCACCATGATATCCGGTGAGGGGCACGAAGCCTCTTTTTCGGAACAGAGGGTGGACATAGTCCTGCTCAACAGATAAAAGGGCTGCCGAGCCGGGCTCTCCCTGGCTGCGTCCTGTCTGCCCGTTGAATACCGTCAGTGCATCCGCAGAACGGTCGTTTAACCCTTATCTTTTTTTGTGCCGGGTTTACCGGCAGAAGATAGTACCTAAGCCCCTTGACAACTGCACGCAATCCCTTAGACTAAGTGTAAGAGCAGATTAGATAAAGGGCAGGGAAGAGAATTTTATGAGGACGAAAGCAATATTCTATACCGCTGTAATTTTAATAACTGCATTTTTTTTACATGTGGTGGAATATAAGAACGCGCGCCACAGACCCGCCGATCTTAGAGATGCCGTAAAAGATGACGGGGCCTTTGGACAACTGTTGAGCGCTGTCTCTGCGGCCTCAGATATGGATGTGCCTGCAGTTGCTCTTTCACCGGCGCAAGCCCCGGCGACCTTGCTTCAGGGACCCGACCTGCTTGCCGCTTTGCATAAACAAACCACCTTGAACGGCGGATTCAAGGCCAGAACTTATCCGGAAGCCAAATTTTTCATGTATTCCCGGGCCGATGTAATCGAAAAAAACGGTATGCGGGGTATAATGGAAATATACTCGCAGACCTTTATGGAGGGGGTGGCAGGAGCGGATGGCTGCCACGTGGAATGCGCTGACGCAAACGGCGATGGCCGTATCAATTTTGACGACTATATGAAGGCGGACCGGGACCGCTGTATGAAAGATGAGTTCATTCCTTCCGGTATATATCCCATCGCCAGATGTAAAACAGGCACCGCAGATTTCAATAATGACGGCAAACAGGGAGATTTCGTCAATACCGAGCATTTATGGCCCAAGGCCAGATTCGGCAAACAGGCAGATATGGTGGGGGATTTGCATAATCTGCTGCCTGCCTTTGCCGTTCCCAACTCAAAACGCGGTGATACCCCTTATGGCTCGCGCGGTTTTATGCCGCCAAAAGAAGTCAGAGGTCAAATAGCCAGGGCCATGTTTTATTTCGCGACCACTTATTATGACAGGATAGCAGAGAGATATGGACAAGAATTCTTTTTGGGCATGATTCCCGCGCTTATGGAGTGGAACCGCAGTTTCCCTCCGGGCGAAGCCGAAATGAAAAGAAACGGGTTGGTGTCGGGCTTTCAGGGTAACAGAAATCCGTACATAGACAATCCTGCCCTGGCAGACCAGGTGGGCCAAGCTGCCTGGTCAAATATTTTCCGTTAAATCCTGCCGTCTTCTTTTCAAAAACCGCCCCGCGTTTTTATCGCAGGGCGATTTGTCCGGAAATTGCGGTTGGAAAACAGTTCCTAAGGCATAAAGACGGAGCGGGGAATGTGATGAAAAATCCCTCGGACCGCTATCTGTATCAGTCACCCTCGACTTCCAGTCATTGCTGAACCTGCAATAATCAGCACGAAAATCCCAGAAGGGTAAATCGTCCACGGTGTTTTTATAATTTGCTATACTTTTTACTCGGCACTGTGTTTTGATTTAAAATCATTGGTTATTAAAGGAGGCGGCAATTATGGCGGTAAAAATAGGAATAAACGGTTTCGGCAGGATAGGCAGGCTTGTGGC
>JBDRGJ010000132.1:0-2160 GCA_043817835.1 bacterium | reverse complement strand
GCTCAATTTCCTGGGTCCGGTAACCGGACTCCTGATCTTCCAGTTGTGATCTTAATACGTTGACGGTAGCCGTCGCCCGTTCCACTTCAGCGGGAAGCGTTGATTGATAAAGCTCTCGGACCGCCTGAAGCTGTTTGAGGGTTTCCTGCGAGCGCGACAGTTCCGCCTGTGACTGCGCAAGCCGGGCTGAAAATTCTTCGGCTGCGAGCCGGGCAAGGCACTGGTCTTTTTCGACCGGCTGCCCTTCGTCGATGAGCACTTGCGCTACCCGCCCGCTGACCTGAAAGGACAGGTTGGCCTGAGTCGCCTCAATGGTGCCGGAATAATACAGTTCGGTAGTCAGTTTCCGGTGCTGGCCCAGGAAAACGAGCGTGCCGACTCCAAAGAGCAGAGCCAGAAAGAAAATCAGGAGCAATCGTTTTTTCACACTTGGCCTCCATTTGGTAACGAGTCCTTATAGCATTTAAAACAGATTGAATTCAAGTGGGCTGACACTATCTGCAGTAACCAGCGGCGCTAAAACTGGATATTTGTCTTTTAGCCAATAAGGCCTGCGAAGAAATTGCGGACATTGATTCCCAGTGTTTTCGTCCGGTAGCCGCCCTCCTGCACAACCAGAATGGGTGCTTTAAAGCTCCCGATCAGTCTCCCATTTTCGGCAAAATCTTTAGCCAAAAACGTCCAGCTCCCGGTGGGATCATCTTTGGCCGTGTCCAGCCCCAGGGCAACAATTAAAAATTCCGGCTGGAAATCTTTAATCAGGCGCAGGGCTTTTTTCAGTGTTCGGCGATAGGTCTCGCCGTTCTGATGTTCCGGGAGCGGAAAATTGATATTGTAGCCCATACCGGGCCCGCTGCCGCGCTCATCCTCAAATCCAGAAAAATAAGGATAGGCAACCCGCGGGTGTCCGTGAAGCGAAACCGTTAAAACATCCGGACTGTCGTAAAAAATATCCTGTTGTCCGTTGCCGTGATGATAATCCACATCCAGAATGGCGACGTTGCCGTATGGCCGTAGATATTGGGCCGCAATAGCGGTATTGTTGAAATAACAAAACCCGCCAAAAGAGCGCCGTTCTGCGTGATGACCGGGAGGCCGGACCAGCGCATAGGCCAGGGTTCGTCCGTTGATGACCTGCCGGGCGGCGCTGAGAGCGCAGTCCACCCCCCTGCGGGCGGCCAGATAGGCGGTACGGTTCAACGGCGTAAACGTGTCAATGCAATAATAGCCCGCAAGGACGCTGCGGTCTTTCGGCGGGCGCATCCTGTTGCGGATCGGGAACACATAGGGATAAAGGGACTTGTTTCCCGTTATTTCTTCACAGGTCCGGCGCAAATAGGCGACAAAGTCCGGGTCGTGAACCTCCCGAATGTGTTTGTCCGGAAAATTTGCCGGCGGGATTCGGTCAAACATCTCGCTGGATTCTATTTTGGAGAGGATACTTCGCACCCGCACGGGGGATTCAACGTATCCGCGCTCATGGACATGATGAAACGAATGCCGGTCGTTTACCACCAGGGCAACTTTCTGAATGTATTTTCGAATAACCTTCTGCTCGACTTTTTGGTGTTTGACGTATTTGAACTCGCGCAGCCGAACCGGATCATCCTTGAAGGAGCGTACGACGCTTTTGATATACTCCGGCGGGCATAACTCCGGATATTTTCGTTCCAGTATCGCTTTAACTATCTTCCGGGCGAATGCGCGACGCAACGGCTCTTTACGCGCCAAGGGGTCATAGATGAGATAAGGCATGCAGGTGTCTTCCGGCTTAACGGGCATTTCGTATTTTGTGTTGATAACGGGCCGGGCGCCGTAATGCTCATAAAAGCGCAGGCGCGAGACATTTTCTTTTAGCAGTTTAGGATCAGGACATTCAGCCGGGTTATCGGGGAGGCATTCAAAAAAAAAACCCTTGGAGCCAAGGGCGAAAGCTCCTTCCCGCACTTTTTCATACAGGGCGCCGCCGATGCCGCCACCTGTCAACCTTTTGGCGGCGGCCAGATAGTCCAGGAAGCTGAAGTGGAGGTCAGGATCATGAAGAACCAACGCAAACCCCAGCACCTTTCGTCGAGCGGTTTCGGCCACATGGATGGCGGAGCGAAATTGCTGAATGAACGGGTTGTGGAGTTTTTCGCCGATGCTTTTTGCATCGGATTT
>JBDRGJ010000131.1:0-4109 GCA_043817835.1 bacterium | reverse complement strand
GTCCCTGCGGATACGAAGTGCACCGGCAGATTACCGGGCTGAGGCAGCGATGCGCTGTGATTGCTCCGGCACTGACCCCTGTCCGGCCCGGCGACCGCGTGAAGACGGACCGGCGTGACGCGGAGAAGTTGGCGAGTTTTCACCGTTCGGGGGAGCTGACGGAGATCCGCGTTCCGACGCGAGAAGAAGAAGCGACGCGAGATTTGCCGCGAGCGAGGGAAGATGCGCTCAAGGACAGATTGCGTGCTCGACACAGATTGTCGAAATTTCTGTTGCGGCAGGGACGCATTTACCGGGAAACGAAATCCTGCTATTCTATCTAGCCGAACATCACAAAAACTGCCCAAGCTATGCGTCAAGCCGGGCAGAAAGTTCTAATCGTTTAATATGGGGTCCGCCCCCGGCGGAAATGGTTCAACGGTTGAAAAAAGCATGAAGATTGAACGCTTTGAAGAAACCGTGAACCCCGAACCTGATAACCTGAGCAGTTACAATACCTGACATCTAATATCTGCCGTATCCGCCGTCACTTGCCGCAACACTTTTTATATTTCCTGCCGCTTCCGCAGCTGCACGGCTCGTTTCTGCCGGTTTTTTCTTCCTGCCTTACGTAAGTGACGACTTTGGGCCCAGCCTCTTTTCCCGCAGCCTCTTCCGGATGTTTCTTTATCCAGGCTTTCACCTGCTTCTCGCTGGCCAGGTCCACGCCGTCATTGAGCATTTTTCTGGAAAGGTCTATAAGACGTTTGCGTGTTTCAGGAGTCTTGGCCTGGGCCACCAGTTCAGGGGCAATTTTGATCAGTTTGGCCTCTATTTCCTCATCGCTAAACTCTTTTTTGGAAGAGACATCGGCCTTTGCCGGGTCGCGGGAGACCGCCGGCTTCTGCGTCCGGATTTCAGCAGTCTCCGCTTCCGCTGCAACAGCGGTTTTATGTTCTTCGGGAGTCGGTTCAGATTCGGTCCCGGCAGCACCGTAAATTTCTTTTTTCTCTTTTTCAGCTGCTGCTGCGCCGGATTTTTTCTTCCAAAATTTCCAGTCCATATTTTCCTCCGTTGAGTTCCACGGACTAACGTCCGCGGCTCCATCTTCGGCGGACACCCTTATTCGCATTTACCGTCCGCCTGCGGGCCGAAGCGGCTAAGAAGGCGGGTAAAAAATCAGTCTTTCAGCTTCCATAACCCGCAAAACCGTCAGGCCGGGACCTTCTGCTCTTTTAAAAAGGATACCAATGCTATGGAATGCAATTTGGTGAGCGGGCTATCAGTCCTTGAAGGAAGAATTATCGGCACATTGGCTCCCGCAACTATGGCGGCGGATTTAAAACCGGCTGCAAAAAAAGATATAGACTTGTATACCGGGTTGGCCGAATCCAGGTCGGGCAAAAGCATTATATCCATTTCCCCCGGCACGCGGCCATCCGTTATGCCTTCTCCTCTGCCAGTTTTTTGGACATGGAGATGTAAATGTCGTAAGGGCCTTCCACCACGCAGTCGGCCAACTGTCCCTCCCTGTTCATTCTGACCAGGGCCTCGGCGTCGATGGTGCTGGGAATCTTGGGATTTACCTTTTCAACCGGGCAGACAACTGAAACCCTGGGAGTGTCCACACGAGCATCCTCATTATCCGCACGGTGTTCTCTATTATCTTCTTTTTCTCATCCAGCGTGGGTTTTATGAATATGGCGGCATCGGCAAGGGCGAACAGTTTATGATAATGGCTGGTTTCAAAAAGCACCACGTGGCTCAGAGCGGTTCCATGTTCCACCAGGCCGGTTTCCCTGTTCAGCACCGCTTTCATGTAAAATTTCGTCTCAACCAGCCCTTTCAGCAGGAAATCTCCCTTCCC
Source organism: bacterium (assembly GCA_043817835.1). Lineage (GTDB taxonomy): Bacteria > Elusimicrobiota > Elusimicrobia > Elusimicrobiales > CAZFMJ01 > JBDRGJ01. The sequence continues at coordinate 2,263 of JBDRGJ010000131.1, read as the reverse complement.
CTGCCTTATGAAACCCGCAGCCAGGTTGCACATCTCTGCGGGATCCTGCGAATCGACAAGCTCGAATTTGTCCAGGTCTATACCGGCTTTTTCAGCGGCATCCAGGACCGGTTGCCTTGGACCTATGAATACGCCTCCTGAGACAAGCCCGTATTCCTGCCCCATCTTGCAGGCTTCCATGACCTCCCTGTTGTTGGCGCCGGGCACGACCATCCTGTTGGGTCTGCCCTTTACAATCTTAAGCAATTCCTCGAAATTTCTGAATTTCATTTTATTGTCCTCCCACCGTTCTCTGTAATAATATCAAAATTTATACTTTATCGGTCAATATGCTTGTGTATTTTTAATTCTTGTAACATATTTGTCATTGCTTTTCCACACGCATGTGTTAAACTTTTAGTGCCTGTAATAACCTGAAAAAATGCCACGCGATTCCTGCAAAACCCGCGCTATCAGGACGGCTCTCTTTCCGGTGATGCCGGTCCTGCTGCTTTTTTCTTTCCAAAGCAGCGCCGAATCAGCCAACGCTCCTATAGCTCAGGGCTTTACATTTGCCGCGGCTTATTCTTCCGTTACTGCCCAAGTTAAGGCCAACTGGGACCACAACGGCAATCCTTCTGACACTTCCTACCAACTGGAAGCTTCCTCCGGCCCCCTCCCCAACGGTTTTTACGGAAATGTTTCTCTGCTAATCGAAGGGTCATACGGAATCCTCAGCGGCCTGCTGGCAAACACCACTTACTATGTCAGAGTCAGCAGTCCGGGCGGCACTTATTCCGATTTTTCTTCAACAAGCACCCTTGCACAGAAACCTTCGGCAGTCAGCGCTGTTCTATACACGACAAGCGCCACTTTCAGCATCGAAGCCCTTCCGGCTTCGCCACCGGAAGAAACGGCCGAAGGATATCTTCTGCATGTATCCAGTTCCGCTGATTTCAAGGGCGTTGTGCACTGGTCGTCCACGACCCTGATATCAAACCCGACTTTTACCGTAATCGGGCTTTTGCCGAATACGACTTATTACTACAGGATAGGCCCGTTGAACTGGCTGGAGATGCCTAATTTTTCGGACATAGGCTTCTCTGCCACATTTACCGACCCTCCTCAGGGGTTCCGGCTTCTGGACATCCGGCAAAGCAGCGCCACGTTCGATTGGAACGCTTATCCTGCTTTACCTTCTTCGGCCAGCGCAGCAGGATACAGGCTTGAGGCTTCCTCCTCAGATTTCTCAGGCACAGGAACCGTGCTTTCTTCCGAAACCCGCAGCGTTTCTCTGAGCACGCTGACAGTGACCGGGCTTGACGCAAACACCACCTGGTACTTCCGAATGGGAGCGCTCAATCTTTCATGGAACCCGTCCCACACATCTGCGGTCTCCTCCGTGACCCTGGCCCAGCCGGTGTTCCAGCCCGTTCAGACCACCCCTTACGACAGAAGCATAAGGGCGGACTGGATAAACCCCGGCTCCTGGCCGCAATCCGTGACTTCAGAGGGGTACCGGCTGGAGGCTTCATCGCTTCCGTTCGGCTCCGGCGGTACGGTTTACTCCTCTTCCACTGCCGACGGTTCCCTTGCGGCGCTGACGGTCCAGGGGCTCCGCCCCAACACCGAATACCTCCTGCGCCTGGCTTCCCTCAACTGGGACGGCACACCCAACTACATAGAACTGCCGTCCGTGACAACCCTGTTCGCTCCAGCCCTGGAATCGCTGGTCGTGGCCGGCATATGGCAATCGAGCATGTCCGCCTCCTGGACACCGGTGTCCTGCGACGGATATGTCCTGGAAGCCTCTACAGTCAACACTTTCAGCGCGGAGGTTTTCCGGTCATCGACTTCAAACGAAGACGCCTCTTCACTGACGGTGCCCGGCTTAAGCACGAACACCGTCTACTATCTGAGGGCGGGTCCGGTTTTCAACGGCACCACGATTTATGCCTTCACTTCGCCAACCGACCGTTCCACCCTGGCCCCCCCACTGGCAGATTTGCAGATAGCAGAAGTTTTTGAGACCAGCGCCACCCTCAACTGGAGGGCACTTCCGGCTTCTCCGCAGGAAGAAACGGCGGAAGGCTACCGCCTTGCTACGTCCACATCGCCGGTTTTTGCCGGGGCGATCATCTCCTCCGATACCGGAGGAGTGGGATTGAGCACTCTGACACTGACAGCCCTCATCCCCAATACCAGCTACTACTTCCGTGCCGGAGGACTCAACTGGAACGATACCCCGGGATACTCAGTCCAGTTGGTGACGGTCACCGCCGCC
>JBDRGJ010000130.1:0-6299 GCA_043817835.1 bacterium | reverse complement strand
CTAAAAAAGGCCACTGGCCATCAAAAGGGGGCTGGCTCGTCAAAACGGTGCTCCCCCATACCCTCCCCGCCACACTTCTCCGGCGGGTCCCTGCCCGACGGACGGCAGGCGGGCGCCAACGCTGCCTGTCCGCCGGATGTTTGGAGGATAGTGGCGGATACCCTAATTATTATTCCAATACTATCCTGTAGTCCTCCCAGATAAGCTGCGGGTCGGCCTGTATTTTAACGCTGCGGTGCACATTCCTCTCGAGCTGCTCCTGTTTCTGCCTTATGCCTTCGGCCAGGAGGGGATGCAGCATTATTCTCAGACTCCCTCCCGGACGGCCCAGAGTCAGATTCTGAATTTCACGCTGTATCTTTATCCTCATGCTTTCGGAGGACAGCACGCGCCCGGAACCGTGGCACTCCGGGCACTCTTCGGTGAGAAAGCTTCCGGTGCTCTCCCTTTTGCGCTCCCTGGTCATTTCCACCAGCCCAAGTCTGGTTATCGGGAGTATCCTTATCTTCGCCCTGTCTCGGCGCACCGCCCTGTCCAGCGCTTCCACGACCTTATGCCTGTTGGCAGCCCTTTTCATGTCTATGAAATCTATGACCACTATCCCGCCGATGTTGCGCAGGCGAAGCTGATATGCGATTTCCTGGGCTGCCTCGATGTTTGTCTGGGTGACTGTATCCTCCTGCGATTTGGAACCGGTGTACCTGCCGGTGTTGACGTCTATGGCACACAGGGATTCGGCCTCCTGTATGATGATGGTTCCGCCGTTGGGAAGCTCTATCTTGGTCTTTCGCAGCTCGTCTATGGCCGGTTCTATGCCGAAGGCGGTGAAAATGGGAGTTTTCCCTTCATAAAGCCTCACTTTACTGTTGAGCTCCGGGGAAATTTTCCCCACGAACTCCTGAACATTCTCGTAGTCATCCCGGTTGTCCAGCATGTAGATGCTTACGCCCTCGGAAAGTATGTCCCTTGCCACCTGAAGCGTCAGGCTCATGTCTTTGTGGAGAAGGCAGGGCGCCGGGGCCGTTTCAAAACGCTTGCTTATGGTCTCCCATGTTCTGACCAGGTATTTTATCTCTCTTTCCAGTTCCTGCTCCGAGGCGCCTTCGGCCTCAGTCCTGACCACGCATCCTTTTTTTTCCAGGTTCTGCCCTGCCAGACGCTCGATGTTCTCAGTCAGGCGTCTTCTCTCTTCGGGATTCTCTATATTCTTGGATATGCCGACAAACTCCTGGTACGGAGTGAGCACCAGATAGCGCCCGGGCAGCGAAATGTCCATGGTCACCTTCATGCCTTTGGTGCCTATGGCGTCCTTTGCCACCTGCACCATTATCTCCTGGTTCTTTTTCAGGATTTTATCTATCGACTCCCTCTGGCCGCCCAGCACATCGGATATGTAAAGATATGCGTTCTTCTCGTGGCCGATATTGGCGAACGCGCTGGAAATGCCAGGCAGGACATTTTCCACCACCGCCTTGTAAATATTGCCCACTATGTTCATACTGCTCCTTCTTTCCCAGAGCAGTTCGGCAAGCCGGTTGTCCTCCGCGATGGCTATGCGTGTCTCCTCGAACGAGGTATTGGCCAGTATCTCTTTTTTGGCCGGTTTAACCGGCCACGCCTTCCTTTCTTCCGGTTGTCTTCCTTCTCTTTTCTGATCCCTGTATGGTTTCATTGTAATCCTCTTATTATTAACAATTATAACGTTTTGAGCATCCCGCCGGGGCTTTCCCAGTAAAGTCCCTTCTTCAGCACTTTCCAGTCCGGGTCCGGCTCGGTATCCAGGCTCAAGGCCAGCACCCGCTCCGGCTTGACATTGCGTTTGGGCCCGTATCTGAGCATAAGCCCTGCCGTACCGGCCCCGTCCGTTTCCATGGAAAGCACCAGCGGCCGGACATTGATCGTCTCTTTCGTCCCGTCCGGCTTGGTTTTCACAAATATTATTTCACTCCTGTCAAGAAACCGCCGCAGCGCATCAGTGCCGTAGTGTTCCGGGAATTTTCCTCTTATCTCATACTCCGCGACATTGACAAGGGACTCTATCGAAGGAAAATGCAGCGGAATCCTCCTGACCCTGATTACTTCCAGTCCCGGGGAAAACGCCGCTCCGATCTTTTCCCCCGCTTCGGCTTCGCCGACAGCCGAGCGAAGATAGATGTCCGCGTACTCGCAAAGACTTTCGTAGCCCACCGATATGGCCGGCCCGAAGGATATTTTTGCCGTCCTGTTTTTTCCCCTTTTGACGCAAGCACAGGGAAGGCCGGAAGCTTCCGCGGTTTTCCGCAGTTCCCTTATCTGTTCCAGATGGGAAAGCCTGCTGGCCGGTCCCTTCCTGGAAAATTTCAGTCTTATCCTGAACCTGGCGGAGTTGTCCCTGCCTGACTGCTGGCAGGCAGGCGGACTCTGTCCGGCCGCCGTACCCGTAACTCCGCGAAGGGTGCTGGATTCTCCGTTCATATCATTAATTGAAAATATGATTTTTTCTTACCACTTACCGCTTACCGCTAAACACTTCTTTACACCAGAGCATACCTTCTTGAATAAACCGACTCCGCTATGCCCACGGCCCACAATGTGGCAACCAGGTTCGAACCTCCGTACGAAACCAGGGGAAGAGGTATTCCGGCCACGGGGAAAAGCCCCACCGACATCCCGAAATTGATGAAGAGATAGACCATGAACATGCTGAAAATCCCGCAATTTGCCAGGTACCCGAACTGGTCCCGCGAGACCCGCGCCGCAAGTATTATTCTCCACATCATGAGCAGGTAAAGCCCTATGACTGCCATGGTTCCCGCGAAACCCATCTCCTCGCCGACCACAGCAAGTATGAAATCGGTATGTCTCTCCGGAACAAAACCCAGGCGCGACTGTGTTCCGGAAAAAATCCCCCTGCCGAAAAATCCCCCGGAACCCATGGCTATCTGCGCCTGCAGAAGGTTATATCCCGCCCCTCTGGGGTCGGTTTCCGGCGAAAGAAAAACCTCGAACCTCTTGCGCTGATATTCCTTCATCTCGTTCTTGACCATTATGCCGGAAAAAAGGCCCAATATCACCACAAGCGCCGCCCCAAGGAAACAGGTCCAGGAAAGCCCCGGACGGAATTTCTGCGAAAACCACCATAAAAACCATATAAGTCCCGCCGCTGCCAGCACAAAAAATAAAGCGGGCAACCCGAAATGCGAAAGGCTCATCATAACCCGCACGGCCGCGCTGTCCTGTATCCAGTCCGGGTGAAGCGAGATGAGAGTCCAGACTACGGGAAAAAAACCGATGATGAAGCCGTATCCCAGTATCACGGAGAGATGTAAGAAGCTGACCCCCGCGCAGAAAAGCATGGCCAGCACCGTGGGAAAAGTAACCAATACGGCTGAAAAATCAGGCTGCTTGATTATCAGCAGAAAAAAAGGAGCTGTCAGGGCAAGCGCGCCGAGCACGGAAGAAAGATCCTTCATCCTGCCGGCATTCCTGTCCAGGTAATTGGCCAGAACCAATATTAGGCCCACTCTGCACAATTCAGACGGTTGAACGGAAAAAAACGGCAGATGAAACCAGGCCCTGGAGCCGCGGTCCACTGTTCCGAAAATCAGAACCCCTACCAGAAGGGCAAGCATCGCACCATAGACCACCTTCCACTGATCCTGGAAAATCTGGTAATTAAACCCCCACCCGATTACAAAAAACAGCACGCCGAGCGGAAGGGCTATCATGTGGGTGCGTATCACCCTGGCCTGGAACGGCAGAGCCGCCGTGGCTGAAACGATGGCGATGGTGCCGATGAAAATCAGGATGGCCACTGCCCAGAGCAGCACCCAGTCCATTTTGTTTTTCTTGAGTTCCCTGCGGCCTGTTGTAAACATATTATGGAATTACAAATCCTTGCCGGCAACCGCCCGGCTTGTCGGGTTCCCCGTTCCGGGTTCAAGGTTCTCTACCTTTGAACCTCTGAACTGTGAACCTGCGTAGTCGCCCTTACCGAAGGTATCTTCCCCCTAAGCGCAGCCTCAATCACGCTTTTTGCAACCGGAGCCGCCGAGGATGCCCCGTGCTTGCCGTACTGGACCAGCACGGCAACGGCAATCTCCGATTGCCTGCCCGGCACCTCGGCGAAAGCCACGAACCAGGCATGATCCTCCCCTCCCGGATTCTGGGCCGTTCCCGTCTTGCCGTAGACATCAATTCCATTTATGCGCGCCTGGCTTCCCGTCCCCTCCGAGACGACTTTTTTAAGACCTTCCCTGAGAATGTCCCAGGTTTCGGGTTTCAGCGAAATCGTGCTTAGCAGTTCCGGCCTTTCCTGATAGACGGTTTTTCCGTCCTGGTCAGACACCCTGTCAATATAGCGCGGCCTCCAGAAGGTTCCCCTGTTGGCCACGGCTGAAATCATCTGCGCCATCTGGATGGGCGTGACCAGCAGTTCTCCCTGCCCGATGGAAAGGTTAAGCGTGTCTCCTATGAACCAATATGTGCGTCTTTTAACTCTTTCCGTCGGCCCGAAAACATTGCCGCGTTTTTCGCCCGGAAGGGCAATCCCTGTGGGCATGCCCAGCCGGAACGCTCTCTCATATTTTTCTATGTTGGCCGCGCCGGTGCGCAGACCGATGTTATAAAAGTATACGTCGCATGAATGCGCCAGGCCGGACAGAAAATCCGTTTTATTATGGCCCTTTTTTTCCCAGCATCTGAATATCCTGTTGCCGGCGTCATAGTAGCCCGGGCAGAAAAATTTATCCTGCGGGGAAACCCTTCCTGTTTCAATGGCAGCCGCAGCTGTCACTATCTTAAAAATCGAACCGGGCGGGAAAGTCCCCTGTATTGCCGTGTTAAATTCCGGAACGGCATAAAATTCCCGCTGCACGTCTCTGGGGGAAACGAAAATATTGGAATCGAAATCCGGGACAGATGCCAGGGCCAGTATTTCTCCGTTGGAGGGATTCAGGGCTACGACCGCCCCTTTTTTACTCAACGAACTCCGGAGACCTCCTTCCGCCGCCATCTGCACCTGAGAATCTATGGTAAGATGAACGTCGAAGCCAGGATACCAGGTCTCGTTCTTAAGTATCCTGTTGAGACGTCCGCGGGCATCCACCTCGAGGTAAAGCCCTCCGTCGCGACCCCGCAATTCCCTTTCGAAAACCTTTTCTATTCCGGTTCTCCCGACATTGGAATCAATCTGATAGTTCTTGCCTTCCCTGCGGGCCCGGCTCCATTCCCCGGCGTTCATTTTGCCCATATATCCAAGCAGATGGCTGGCAAAACTTCCGAAAGGATAGAAACGCTGAGCTTCGACTATCAGGCTTACTCCGGGATAGCGCGTCTTCAACTCGGAAAGGGCAAACATCGTTTTGGCCGGAAGATTTTCGGCCAGCCTTACGGGTGACCCTCTTTCAAAAGCCTTCTGAAGCTCCGCCAGAAGTTCCCGCGAAGTGGCCTTCAGCTTGGGCGAAAAATCCGCAGCCAGACGCTTGAGATAAACCGGATCCTTTATCTTCCCCGGCAGAAAAATAAGACTGAAAGCCGGCCTGTTTGTGGCTACCGCCACTCCGTCACAGCTGAAGATGCGCCCTCTGGGAGCGGTCTGCCTTATCACCTGGGTGCGGTTGCGCTCGGCCGCCTCCTTGTATTGCTGGTGCCGCAGTATCTGGATATCCAGCAGGCGAACCGCCAGAAGCATGGCCCCCGCATAAACCATAATCCATAGAATATTCAGTCGCTGCGCCGGCACTCTGTCTATTTTCATTAAATTTCAGCTCACTGCGCTAGCCCGAATTCTTCAGTTACCCGCCCCTGCCCGACTGATGGCAGGCGGGTGACGGCTGTCGGGCAGTGAATTCGGGAGGTATGAAGTATTAAGTATGAGGTCTGAAAAACTATTCTTGTTTTGAAAGGTTTTTTTATTCATACTTCCGACTTCATACCTCAAACTTCCCGAAAATTGCGATGCACTTGCAAAGCGCCGGTGGCTGCCTGCCCGCCATCGGTCTCGTCAGCGTCGGATGAACTATCCGGCAGGCGGGCAAGTACGGCAGAGCCGCACTTTTTTGTCCCTGCGTCTGTCAATAGAAACTGCTTTCAACTGCAATTTTCGGGCTAGTGCAGTGCGTCATAAATAGCTTTACAATAGCATGTGACAAAAAAACGGTTTTGTAGCCGCAAAGCGCCCGCCACTACGACTTCGGCGGGTCCGCCAGAGATGTGTGGCGGAAAGCTTTGCACGGAAGAAGGCAGAGCTAACCCGAAAATTGCAGTTGAAAGCAGTTTCTATTGACAGACGCAGGGACAAAAAAGTGCGGCTCTGCCGT
>JBDRGJ010000129.1:0-4211 GCA_043817835.1 bacterium | reverse complement strand
GGTCCAGGCCCTTCTGCTGGTCCAGGCGGGAAACCACCCCGGCAAGCATCCGTCCCTGTTTTTCCTCCAGTTTACAGTCATGCTGCAGGGCTTTTTTGCAGGCGGACTTGCCTCTTGTCACGGTCTTTGAATCGTAGCCTCTGGTTATATAGGAATCAGTTTCGGGATTCCATATCTCCCCGTCTATCCCGTTGAGAACTCCGAAAATGTCGCCGGTACGGGAACGAAGGACCCCCTCCAGTCCCCTGCCGTGTTCCGGATCAGCTTGTATCTCCCTGGCATAGTTGGGGCTGACGGTGGTTATGATGTCGGCAAACACCAGAGCTGATTTCAGGAAGTTTATACCCCCGTAAAATTCCAATTTCTCCGGGGTAAACTCAGTCCAGCCGAACCCGGCTTTAAAAAGCGTGTCTCTCGGGAACATGCCCTGGTAGGCTATGTTGTGAATGGTGAATACGGAAGCGGTCCTGGCGAAAAAAGCGTCTATGGAATACAGGGTTTTAAGATAGGCAGGTATTACGGCGGTCTGCCAGTCGTGGCAGTGTATGACGTCTGGCTTGAAATCGATGAATTTGAGACCTTCCAGTACGGAGCGGGAGAAAAAAATGAATCGTTCGTCGTTATCGGCATAGTCTCCGGCCCTGGTCCTGTAAAGGTCGGTCCTGTCAAAGAACTTGGGATTGTCCACGAAATAAACGTCCACACTGCCCCACTTCACGTGTGAAAGCACTGCCGTTTCCACCCTGCCGCCCACATGAACGCGGAAGCGGCCCGGCACGGCCCGAAGAGAAAAAGCCCCTCCGCCTATATTGCGGTACCGCGGCAGAAAAAGCGTCACCCTGACGTCCTCAAGGCGGGAAAAAATCTGGGACAGCGCCCCCGCCACGTCCCCGAGTCCGCCCGTTTTGCAGAACGGAAACGCCTCGCTCGCCGCTATCGCAATGTTCATGAAGGACTCCGGCAATCACTACCCCACAGGGTGATATGCTGATAAGATGATAAGTTAAATCTGCAGCTCAGAATAGCACAAACAGCGCAACCGGCTTTAAAAATTTTCCATATCACCGTATAACCTTGTAACCCTATCACCGCCGTCACTGCTGCCCGCTGTTCAGGAATTCAGCCGCCTGCTCGGGCTGGACTGTATTGATGTAAAAGCCCGTTCCCCATTCGAAACCGGCCACATGGCTGAGTTTGGGCATTATCTCCATGTGCCAGTGGTAATAAGTGGTCTGCGGCTCCCTTATGGGCGTGGTGTGCACCATGAAATTGAAAGGCGGATTGCTGATGGTGCGGCGCAATTTGCCCAGGACGGTTTTAAGCACTCCTGCAAGGCTGGATATTTCGTCTTCGCGCATCTCCTCGAAGTGCCCGGAGTGGTTTTTAGGAATTATCCAGGTTTCAAAAGGAAATCTGCTGGCATAAGGTTCTACGGCCAGGAAATCGCAGTTTTCTCCCACTATCCTTTTCCCGGCTGACTGCTCCTCTCGGATCATATCGCAGAAAACGCAGCGCTCTTTATACTCATAATACGCTTTCGCACCCGTCATCTCCTGGCGCACCCGTATGGGGACCATGGGCAGGGCTATTATCTGGGAGTGGGGATGGGAAAGACTGGCCCCCGCTGCCCGGCCGTGATTCTTGAAAATTATCACGTACTGTATTCTGCGGTCTTTCCTGAGTTCCACTATGCGGTCACGATACACCCTCAGTATAGCTTCCATATGTTTTTCATCCATCTCGTCCGGAAGCTGGAAATGGGACGGAGTTTCTATGACCACATCATGGAGACCCACCCCCTCCATGCGGTCATACATCCCCTCGCCCTGCCTGTTGAGAAAACCTTCGGCGCTCAGGGCCGGGTATTTATTGGGTACGACTCTCACCTGCCAGGAATTCCCTTCTCCGTTCACGGCTGTAATCTGCGGCGGTGTCCTGTCTTCGTGGCCCGGACAGAACGGACATTGTTCGGGGTCTTCGGGTTTTTCCTCGGAATGCTTGAAATCCGAAGGTCTTGCCCCGCGTTCCGTGGCAACTATGATCCAGCGTCCTATAATAGGGTCTCTTCTAAGCTCAGGCATATATTGAGTGTTGCATAAGTAATGTATACATTGGCTGGCCGATTTTGGAGCGAAATAAGGAACGCGGAGCGCGGCGTAGCAGCGCTACGTGAGCGAATGCGTGACGCGGTTGCCCGCCTGTCAGTTGTCGGGCAGGCAGCCCGAAAGCGGCCAGCCCCCGCACCGTCGGTGCGGGGGAGGCTCGTCTTTGGCCGTCTGCTTCGTTGCTCCTCACTCACAGACCCCCTGTATGCTCGTTCGTCGCGCCTCGCATAAGTCTCAAAGCTGAACCTCCAGTGTATGCATTACTCATGCAACACTCAATACGTCCCTTCTTCTGGCGCAGCGCCGCTTTTGCCTCCATGTATTTCCTGCGTCTCTACTTCCGGGACAGCCGCGGACTGTTCCCGGGAAGCGGCGGCATCCTGTGCCGGGTCGGATTCGGCGGCAACGGAAGTTTCTGCCGCCTGCCCGTTTGCGTTCTGCCCCGTCATCGTCTCCTGCAGTGCGGTTCCCAGACTTTCCGGAGGGAGCACTGTTTCAAGGGGAGGCATATCTTCCAGGCTGTTAAATCCGAACTGTTTTAAAAATTCGACTGTTGTGCCGTACAGCAGAGGGCGGCCCACCGTTTCCTTCCTCCCGACCACTTTCAGGAGACGGCGTTCCAGCAGGGTTTCCAGCGGAGCTATGACTTCAACTCCGCGAAGGGATTCTATCTCGGCCCTGGTCAAAGGCTGTCTGTAAGCGACTATGGCCAGCGTCTCCAGGGCGGCAGAAGAAAGACGCATGGTCATTTTTTCGTGGAAAAGTTTTCTGACTACCCGGCCGTACTCCGGCCTGGTGGCCAGCTGAAAGCCTCCGGCCACCTCGTTCAGCTGAATGCCGGCGTTTCTTGCGGCGTAATCGCCTTTGACCGCTGCCAGCGCCTGCGAAACAGCCTCTGCGTCCTTTTCCCCCGAAAGCCGGCAAAGTTTCTCCGGGGAAAGCGGATGGTCGGTTATGAAGAGAAGGGTCTCAATGATTTTTTTCAGTTCTTCCCTGTCCATTTAACGGCTCCTTTAAAAAAGCAACGGAAGCAGCGCTATCCCTCCGTTTCTTGTTTTGCTTGTGTTGCTTACGTTTCTTGAGTTGCTTCTTCCGGCCGCAGATACACCCTGACTTCTCCCGCGACGGCATCCTGTCTTGCAATTATTTTTTTGCCCTTAATCAATTCCAGCAGGGCCATGAAACAGGTTATGATTCCCATTTTTTTCCTTTCATCCGAGAAAATATCGTAAAGCAAAATCCATTTCCTTTCGCGGAGCATGGTCAGGATTTTGTCAATTTTTAGCTCTATCGGAAAGCTTTCCCTTTCCAGGAACTGCCCCTTGTCCTCCGACCTCTCCAGGGCCGATTTCACCGCCTCTATAAGATCGAAAAACTCCAGATCCAGGTATTTTTCGGCTTCGGAAAACACCGGAGTGCCTCTGTAGAAAACGTTTTTGAACTGCTCGAAACGGCTGTCGAGAATTTTTGCAGCTTCCTTATATTTCTGGTACTCGGTCAGCCGCGCCGCCAGTTCGGCCCTGGGATCGGGCCCTGATTCTTCCTCCTCCTGCTGCTGGGACGGAAGCAGGAGGCGGGATTTGATCTGCATCAGGGTTGATGCCATCACCAGAAACTCGCCCGCCATTTCCAGGTTAAGGTCTTTCATGACATCCAGATAGGAGAGGTATTCCTGGGTTATGGATGAGATGGGAATATCGTAGATATCAAGATTATTTTTCCTGATCAGGTAAAGAAGCAGATCCAGGGGACCTTCAAAGACATCAAGATGTACGTCTATAGAGCTGCTTTTTATGTCCATATTGGAAAAGTTTACGGTTTACGGCTTACCGTTTACACGTTTGCTATATGACTATTACAACCAACAAACGCTCTGTTTTAAATCTCAAATCACCTGTAAACTTGTGAACCATAAACCTGTAAACGGGCATTAAATGAGCTTCATCGCCTTTCTTACCGCTTCCATCGTTTTCTCTGCCACGGCGCCGGCTTTGGCACTTCCTTCAGCCAGTATTTTTTCAACTTTTCCGGATTCTTTTTTGCATGCGTCTCTTTTACTGCTGAATTCCTCCAACGGGCCGGCCATAAGCGAAAGAAGTTCTTTTT